>NZ_JBGUWC010000120.1:0-16090 GCF_045220775.1 Methanobrevibacter sp. | reverse complement strand
ATCATAATTCTTCTACTTTTAATCATAGGCTTTGCAATCTTTTACATTAGCGATTATTACCATGCAGAAAAAATAGCTGCCGATAGTCTAAATGCAAGCGGCAATGTATCTGTAGTAAAAACATCCAATGGACTATTGTTGGATGGTCCTGGTAATGATACTGCATTGATATTCTATCCCGGCGCAAAAGTCGAGTATACTGCATATTCTCCCTTGTTCATGAACCTGTCCGAGGATGGTATTGACTGTTATATGGTTGAAATGCCATTTAATTTGGCGTTTTTAGGCCAGAACAGCGCTGATGAAATAATTGACGAAGGCAATTATTCCCACTATTTCATATCTGGCCATTCATTGGGAGGTGCAATGGCGGCATCATATGTAAACAGCACCAACAAGACCGATGGACTGATACTGTTTGCATCATATTCAACTTCAGAGATTGAAAAGCCTGTCTTATCCATTTACGGATCTGAAGATAATGTATTGAACATGGAAAAATACGATGAATCCATAAGTTTCATTGATGATAATCTTACAGAAGTGGAAATTGATGGGGCAAATCACGCCCAATTTGGATATTATGGTAATCAATCTGGTGATGGAATAGCTAAAATCTCTGCCCAATCACAACAAAAACAAAGCGAAGATGCAATAATAAAGTTCATAGAAAGTATTGTTTAAAAGGAGTTGAAATTAGTCATCTGCTAACTTCTTCAACTCTTCTCCGGTCAGGTGAAAGACGTTCCAGTCCTTTTGTTTGGCGCCAAGTGAAATGTAGAAGTCAATGCTAGGCTGGTTCCAGGAAAGGCATGTCCATTCAAACCTTCCGTAACCGTTTTCATCTACAATTTTGGCTAGCTTTTTAAGAAGTGCAGTACCGTATCCTTTTCCGCGATACTCAGGATCAATGAAAAGGTCCTCAAGATGAAGGTTGGCATTGCCGATATATGTCGAAAAGCTTAAGAAATATAGGGCAAATCCAATTTCTTTCCCGTCTTCAAGAGCGAATATCACGTTGGCATGTTCCTTGTCGAAAATCCATGTTTCTAAGTCTTCTTCTGTTGCAATGACTTCATCTAGTCTATGTTCATAATCAGCTAATTTTTTAATGAATTCCAAAATTAAACCTGTATCCTCTCTTGATGCTTCTCTAAATGTTAACTCAGACATATCTATCACTATAATTAATTATGTGTTAATCTAAATATAATCATATGTTCAGAAAGATGAGACGGCTTGGCCAGGAGCTTTCAAAAGATGAATGTATAGACATATTGACCAATGAGCCTAGAGGAGTATTGGCTCTTTTGGGCGATGATGACTATCCTTATGCCCTTCCGATGAGTCATGTTTATGTTGACGGGAAAATATACTTCCATGGTGCCCAAAAGGGCCATAAGATTGATGCTGTTAAAAGACACCCAAAGGTGTCCTATTGTGTATTGGATAAGGGTGTCAAGGCTGAAGACAGTTGGTGGTACACATTCAGAAGCGTCATTGTCTTCGGCAAAATCAGGACATTGGCTGACAGGGACGAAAAGATCGATAAGCTGACTCATTTGGGAGACAAGTTCTTCCCGACCCATGAAGAGACCGTTGATGAAATCAACAGGCTATTGGACAGGACGGAAGTGTTTGAAATTACCATTGAGCACATGAGCGGCAAGGTAGTTAAGGAAAAATAGGTGCATTGATGAGTAAAAAAAGAATCTTTTATTATGATGTGTTGCGCGCAATTGCAATAATGGGCATCGTATTCTGTCATGCTTCTGTAGGATTCATATTAGCGGGAGTAAATAGTCCTACATTTTACATTTCAGCATTTTTTGACTGTCTAAGGGATTTTTCAATACCGATATTTGTGATGCTGAGCGGTGCATTGCTTGTCAATAGAAAGGATTCTTTGGGCGATTTTTTTAAAAAGAGGCTATCCAGATTGTTCATTCCATTTCTTTTCTGGGTTGTAATCTACATCTGCTATTCGTCAATCTACATTAAGCATTCATTTGATATTTCCAATGCAATCGACATATTCTTCGGAACATCAGGAACAATGGGAGTTGCATTCTGGTTCATCTGGATGATAATAATCATATATTGCGGAATATTCATCATCAATAAGATAATTGAATTTGGAAGCGGAAAAAGAGAGAATTTTGATAGGAAATTCATCACGCTTTTAACATTATTATCAGTAATCTATATTGGATGTTCCCATTTCAGGCTATTCAGCCCATATTCCCATAGACTGTTATATTTCATGTCTTTCATCACATATATCATAATAGGATACTTCATTACCCATTATGACATGGTTGGGAGTAAAATATCTACAAATAAAATGATTCTGATAACATTGATAGCTTCATGTTCCCTATACGGATATTATATTTTCGGATTTGTAGTTCCAAAATCAATTCAGGCAGGCCATTTTGTATATAAGGGATATTTCAACCTCTTAATACTTACTCTTTCAGTAAATGTCTTTGTGTTATTTAAGTATTTATCAAAAACTAAGCCTTTCATGGATATTGAATATAAAGCATTAGGAAAAGCTTTCATTACTGTAAGCAAATACAGTTTCGGCATATATCTATGTCATTATGTAATACTTCACATCTTAAAGAATAATCTCATAGGTTTTTATCACAATCAAAATCCAATCGTATGGATTCCATTGCTTGTAATCTTAACGGTCATAATAAGTCTAGCTATTTTAAGCATTATGGATAGAATTCCATATCTGAACAGGTTCACCGGAAAAAGTTAAGATAGATTAATGACAGAATAAATTCTATGATAGGCAATGATTGGGATTTGGCTCTGGAAGACGAGTTTAAAAAGGACTATTTTTTGAAGATTATGGATTTCATCGATGAGGAGTATAAGACAAAAACAATCTATCCCCCTTATGAGGATATATTCAATGCATTTAAGCTGACTCCTCTGGGCAATGTCAAGGTTGTCATTTTAGGCCAGGACCCATATCACGAGGAAGGCCAGGCCCATGGCCTTGCATTCTCAACGCCTGACGGCAGGCCAATCCCAAGATCTCTTAAAAACATCTTTAAGGAAATCAATGCGGAATATGAATATCCCATTCCCGATTCAGGATGCCTAGAGAAATGGGCAAAACAGGGCGTATTTCTGCTGAATACCGTCTTGACAGTTGAAGAGGCCAATGCCAATTCCCACAGCGATTGCGGCTGGCAGACATTTACAGACAATGTCATAAAGATATTAAATAATCAGGAACAGCCTATCGTATTTTTGCTTTGGGGAAAGCAGGCGGAAAAGAAAAAGGAATTGGTTACAAATCCTAAACATCTTGTTTTGATAACATCTCACCCTTCACCTTTTTCGGCAAGGCGAGGATTTTTAGGTTCAAATCATTTTAAACTGGCTAATGAATTTTTAAAAGAGAATAATATAGAAGAAATAGATTGGAGATTATAATCAGGTTATAACTCCAAACCCGATTCCGTTGGTTCCAACGGATACGAATCCATGTGATCCGCTGTCGCTTGTTGAATAATCACTTCTTTGGGATTCAATGGCATTCACAATTTTATAATTCTGATATTCCTCGTTTAGAATGTCATAGAACTCCTCATGGGAATATTTTGATTTTGATGCGCTTTTCACAACTTCTTTAATGGTTGGAGTGATGTTTTCTCCTCTCCAGGCTATGTAGTAGAATTCTTCACCTGCAGAAAACCACAATTTGGAGTTGTTGGCATCATCGTGGCGGTCATAACTTAAAAAGTGAACGGCGTCATGGCCTGCAACTTTTACTTTCTTTGCAATGTTGTTATGCTCAATGAAATATCCGTATAAACTCATTATTGCAGGATTGACATATCTTACTGTGAACACGTCAATATCCTCATCATATTCATACATATGAAAGTCGCTGCTGTAGGGATTTTCGTATTTCGGTGGAATCTTAAACTCCTCATATCCCACATTGGCAGTAGTCCAGTTTGAGCTGTCCATTGCATTAACGCAACCCATCAATAAGGTTAATGTTATGAGAATTAGTAAAAGTTTTTTAATCATGGTAATAGTTTGTGACTAATTGTATTTAAATAACAACTTCGTAATCCGTTTTCCTGTTGTCCCTCATTCTAGAGTCCATATCAACCAAGTCATAGACTAGCTTGTTTCTCATCAGCATGGTCCATATTTCATATGTCACCCTGACGAAATCATCATTGAGCTTGATGTGGTCATGGACGATTGGGCATTTGTATGGAAATTCGCTTTCATCAAAAATCAGGTGGAATTCTCCTTTTTTGTTTAAGTGAGGAATCAATGGAAATGTTCTGCATTGGATTGGTCTGATGGACCTGTCGCATTTTGGCGGATTTATGCATTTTACAAGATATATTTGTCCTTTCCATGAGTGGGGATATTTGATTTCAGCAGAATCGATATAGTAAAGTTCAAATTCATCGCTGTCTTCATACATCAATTCCTCTCCCGGAAGCAGATACAGCGCCAAATCCTCATTGTGATAGTCATCGGCATCATATACGCAGCAGACTTCACCGCATAATTTTCCGCAGTCGAAATCAACTGGAGTGACTTTATCCAGTCTTTCATAAATCCTTTCGATATTTTTCTTCATCTCTTCAGCCGTAATTTCCATATAATAGTATTTATTTAGCACTAACTTTATAAATTTATAATCAGATATTATAATTATAATTTAATTTTTAGGGATAATAATGCTTTTAAGAAAAGATAGGATTTTTTATTTGGATGAGATAAGGGCACTTGCCATACTTTTGGTATTGCTGGCACATACAATCAAGAATTTTCCGGTCAATATCAATTATCTAACATCCCCTACACTTCTTTCTTATCTTACAATATCCAGAATGGGCGTTCCGTTGTTTTTCATGCTGAGCGGTGCTTTATTGATAGGCAAGGACTATTCATTGTCCGAATTCTTCAAGAAACGTTTCGCAAGAGTATTGATTCCTGCCATATTCTGGTATATTATCCTATTTGTTTCAGTTGCATACGTTAACGGATTCAATTTCGATTTGATTAATGTTTGGATATATGATGCACCGGTTCCATGGTTTGTTTGTGCAATTATCGGAGTATATCTGGTAATGCCTATATTCAGTTCGTTCGTAAAGGAATATGGAACCAGGGGTGCGGGTTATTTCTTATTGATCTGGCTGGTTCTTGTCATCCTAACTAATCTAAATCTGGCTCAAGATTATTATCCGACTTTGATTTTCGGAAATTTTGGAATAAATATAGGTTATGCGGTTTTAGGTTACTATCTGGCCAATAAGGATTTTAATATATATTCACTGCCTATGGTCATATTTTCCCTTATAATATTCATTGTTTGTATAGCCTTCAACATGTATTATGCGTATTATTTCAAAACAGTAGTCTACATTGAATCCATTTCAATAATTATCCAATGTTCCGCTTTATTCATAATTTTAAGGTATTTGAGTAAATATGCAACATTCAATCCAAGCAAAACCTTATCAAAAATTCATAATTACATTAAGGACTCATGGATTGGAGCTATTATTTATGCATTAAGCATCTACAGCTATACCATCTATTTAATGCATTACCACATCGTTAATCTGCTTATACAATATTATCCAATCAGGACTTTCGATTTAGTTCCGGTTGTATTTATCTTATTGACTGTAATATCACTGGCTATTGCATTTATTCTTTCAAAAATACCTGTTTTAAATAAGCTAATAGGTATCCACTAGGTGATTTGATGGATTTGCCGTGGAATATTATAGTAGGAAATGGAATTTCATTTGTTGCGGGCATATTTCTTATCATTAGCTGCTGCGTCAATGATACGAAAAAGGCTTATAAATATCAGTTTTTGGAAGCGGCCACCCTTACTGTATCTTCCGTTTTTTTCCTCTCCTGGACAGGCGTTACCACTATGGCGATTGCAGCCATCAGAAATGCCATGGTTTATAAGGATAAGTTAACGCTGAATTGGACAATATTTTTCGTTATTCTGTCAGTTGTTTTAGGATTTTTAGTAAATACCATGGGAATCATCGGGTTTTTGCCTATAATCGCAATAGTTCAGATTACGATATGCAACTATTATCTAAAAACAATCAGGTCAATCAAAATAAGTTTTATAGTTAATTTACTGTTCTATATAGTTTATTTCATAGCCATTTATGATTTTACATCAGCCATTATTCAAATCATCACTGCAGCTATAGGATTTGGCTCTTTGGTAAAACTGATAAAAAAAGAAAATGAGATTAGTTAAATCAATAACTAATCAGTTTTGTCTTTCTGTGTTAAATTTGTCGCTTGATCTTATTCCCACCAATGATGCGAATATGGCAAGTATGCATGCTACAGTACATATTGCACAGATTATTTGTGATGCCTGTACAATCATTGATGCATATTGTGGAGCAAGCTCTAGACTGCCCATTACCCAAGCGAATATGAGTGTCAAAAGACCTAAACTCATGGTTTGGCCTATTGTTCTCATTGTAGCCTGTGATGCGGATGCGGTCGGTGCATCTTTTGGTGGAACGGAGCTCATGATTGCATTCATGTTTGGGCTTGAGAAGAGTCCCATTCCGAAACCCTGCAGAACCATAGCTAAAATCACAACATAAAGCGGTGTGTCGCCTGTTAGGAATGTCAGTATTGCTAGAGCAACAGCGGCAATTCCAATGCCTATTGCAGCTAATTTTTGCGGATGTATTTTATCTGAAAGCTTACCTGCATTAGGAGCCATTATTGCCATGATAATTGGAGTGATGATTAGTATCATTCCGGACATTTGCGCATTCCAGCCCCTTACATATTGGAAGTGATAGTTTAGTATTGTAGTAACCACCATGATTGCCAGATAGCTGCATAATGCCGCAACATTTGATGAAGTGAATTTTTTGTTTCTGAACAAATTCATGTTGAAAACTGGTGATGTTTGTCTTAACTCATATAGGCCAAAGATTACTAGCAATATAATGCCAGCAACGGTTAATAATTTTCCAGTTGTTGTAATCAAAGTAGTGAATCCATAGATGAATAATAAAATTCCTATAGCATATAGAATAGATCCAACTTTATCAAGTGATTCATGTTGATATGTCCTCCATTCTTGAGGTATTTTTACAATTAATAGTATGATACATAAGACCAAAAATGGAATTACAACATAAAACATTGATCTCCAACCAAAGTTGTGAACCAAAAATCCACAGATTACCGGAGACAGTGAAGTTGCAAGATAAACTCCAGTTACTGTAAAACCAAGTGCCTTTCCCCTATTGCGCGGTTTGACCGCATGAACTACCATTGCCATTGCTGATACATTTAGGAATGCCATTCCTGCACCTTGAATCATCCTGAATATTAGGAATGATTCGGTTGAAAATGAAAGGCAAGCGCCGATTGACCCGATTAAGAATACTATAATACCGGCCAATAATGACTTTTTAACTCCGAACTTTCCTGAAATTTGCCCTGCCGGAACCGTAAAGATTGCTACGACAAGGAAAAGTATTGTAGGAATCCAATTTTGTATAACATTATTCATTGCAAAGTCCTGTGCAATTGCAGGCACACCGATTATCACACCGTTTGACAAAAAGACTGCAAAAAATGATGTTATAAACGATACAAATATAACATATGTTTCAAATTCTATTTTCATGTTTTTCCCTCTCTTTTTATAAAATCATCTATCAATATTAAATGAATCTTTAGAACGAATACCGACTAAAGAAGCGAAAATCGCAATTATGCAAATTACAGTACAGATTATGCAGATTAGCTGTGAAGCCTGAACAATCATTGCTGCATACTGCGGTGTAAGTTTCAAATTGCCCATAATCCAAGCAAATACCAGTGTCAATATACCTAAACTCATGGTCTGGCCGATTGTTCTCATAGCGGATTGTGCTGCAGAAGCGTTTGGGGTTTCATTTGGCGGAACTGAACTCATTATCGCATTTGTATTAGGAGTTGTAAACAATCCCATTCCAATACCCTGCAGAATCATGGCAATCACTATAAGATAAAGCGGCATATTCGCATCCAAAAATATCAGTATTACAAGTGCAACAGTTGTGATGCTCATTCCGATTGCAGCCAATTTTTGCGGATGAATCTTATCGGATAGCTTGCCTGAATTTGGAGCCATTACTGCCATTATGATAGGAGTAACTATTAACATGATTCCGGACATCTGTGCATTCCATCCTCTGACATATTGAAAGTGATAATTCAGGATTGTTGTAAGTGAAGCTATTGCAAGATAGCTGCATAATGCAGCAACGTTTGATGATGTAAACTTCATATTCCTGAATAGGTTCATGTTGAATGCAGGAGTCTCTATTTTAAGCTCATAATATCCGAATATGATTAATAGTATCAATCCGATGATGACTGATATGAATCCGAACTCATTCATCAGATTTGTAAATCCATAAATGAATAATGAGATGCCCACTCCGTAAAGGATATATCCTAAAGCATCGATTTTACTGCCCTCATAAGTTTTCCACTCTTTAGGTATCTTTAAAATCATAAGCACTACACAGAGTATGAGGAATGGAATGACAAAGTAAAACATTGCTCTCCAGCCGAAGTTATGCACCAGAAACCCGCTGAATACAGGGGATAGGGATCCCGCCAGATAAATTCCTGTCACTGTAAAGCCTAATGCCTTTCCTCTGTTTTGTGGTTTTACCGCTTGAACAACCATTGCAATTGCAGATACATTTGAAAATGCAATTCCAATGCCCTGGAACACTCTGCAAATTAAGAATGATTCGGTTGAAAATGATAAGCATGCTCCGATTGATGCAAGCAAAAAGATTGAAACACCAATTATCAATGATTTTTTAACTCCATATTTGCCTGAAATTTGTCCTGCCGGAAGCGTAAACACTGCAATGACAAGTGCGGTCAATGTTGTTATCCAGTTTTGAAAGATATTGTTCATTCCGAACTCAGAAGCTATTGCGGGAACTCCCAAAACTATGCCCACAGATAAGAACACGGCAAAAAAGGATGTTATGAATGCTACAAACACGACAAATGTTTCAGAATTTAACTCCATATTATATCCCTTCCGTAAGGTTCATGCCTTTAATGGCAATTTCTATTATTCTTTCTTTTAATTCCACATCTTCATCAGTTATTCCAACTTCCTTTTCCCATTCCTTTGAGATTTTTCTTATTTCCGGAACTAATGAATTGCCCTTTTCTGTTGTTGTTAACATATATTTGCGTCTGTTTTCAGGATTTATTTCCCGTTTGATGTATCCCAGATCTTCGAATTTTTTCAATATCTTTGCAATATTGCCTTTGCTTTGCCCAAACATGTTTACCAAATCTTCCTGGGAACAGTTTGGATTGTCATAAATGAAGATAATATAACGTACATCATGGGCAAAATCAAACCCTGACATCTTTGATTTCATGTATTTTTGTTGATTTAGTGAAATATTATGAATCCATGCTATAAATGGAGATTTATCTCTTATTCCTTGAAAACTTTCATCATTCATTATCTCACCTGATTAATCTTATGTATGTTTAATATATATAATTGTTTCTTTTGAAACAGTTATAAATGAAACATTCATTTTCAAGACAAAAAATTAGTTATTAATTAATGCTTTGAAGTAAAAGAAGCAACATTATCATCAACTGATGATGGATTAAGTTTAATTTGATAAAATTGGTTAAAAATAAAAAAAGAAAGAAAATTCTAATTAGAATGAAATGCTTGAAGTAATTCCCCCGCCTTTAAGGGAATATGTTTTTGTATTCCAATTAGAAACTTTTCCTATTGCATTTTTTGAGCTGGTAGCATCGGCAACATACCATTTACCGTCAATTAGTACCTGTGACCAGACATGGCCATATGTACTTCCACTTGAGAATGTACATGATCCATGAACATATCTAGAAGCGAGTCCTGCTGTCCTAAACATTGCAACTAAAAGGTGTGAATGGTCAACACAATTTCCGGTTTTAACGGATAATGTTTTGACGGCTCCATATTTGGTATCATAATAGAAACTATAAGATATAGTATCCTGGACATATTCAAATATTGCTTTTGCTTTTGCTGAATCACTTTTCAATCCGCTAGTCAATGAATCTACAACTTTTTTAATAGCTAAATTATTCACTTGACAATTTTTAGTGGCTTTTAAGTATACGCTTAAATCGGATACTGTATTTTTCTCATTTAGACCTGTACCAGTTTGTGAAGATCCGGAATTGGAATGAATTATAATCACATAGCTTGGCAAACGATTATTACTACCATAAAATGCCAAAATTCTTGAAAATGAATCAACAACCTCGGAGTAAATTACCTTACCTAAGTTGGTGCTAACATAGCTTGGGGCCTTTTTATTAGTATTTATGTAACTTGAAACACTTTTGGCGGCCTTTACATAATTGGCTTTTGTCAGCTGGGCGCTAATGTCATCACCAGAAGGCGTACTTGGAGCTGAAACTCCATCGATTCCTTTAATGTTATTTGTATTGGAGCTATCTATTTGAGCAATAGCTTGACTCATGAAATACAGGAATTCAGGTAAAGTAAATGTTGAACCACCTGCTGTAACAGTAGTTGGGAACTTCTTATTTTTCTCATAATAATTTTTCAGACTAGTTGCTCCACTAATAATATTTTTAACAGAAATTACATTGTTTCTTAAGATAGTAACAGTTTTACTGCTAGAGCTTGGAGCATTAAGATTATTTCCTACAAAACTATATGAAACAGTTTGATTTCCAACACTGGTAAGAGTTACGCTGAATGTAGCATAACCGCTTGATGATGTAGTGGCAGTATAGGTTTTTGAGTTAGCAACAAGTTTTACTGTTCCTCCGGATACGGCTTTGCTATTGGAGTCGAGCAACAATACGCTAAAGGTTTGTTTTCCTTGATTGAAGGATGTGGAACTTTTCCAAGTAAGTGATGTTGGATTTCTTTTGACAACATTGATTTCAGAGGTTCCAGTTTTAGATTTAACTTTTGAATCTGCTTTATTAGTATATGTAATTGTATATTTGCCAATAGCCAGATTTATTGGCAGTGAAACCATACCTTTGCTGTCAGTAGTCTTAGTATAGGTATCTCCATTCACCTTAAGTGTGATTGTTTTATCTGCCAATGGAACACTTCCGGATGTTAAAGCAAGTTTAAATGGTGTACCTGCACCGTTACCAAAGGTAGTCGTACTTTTTACTGTGAAAGTAGGAGTTTTACTTGGTATTATGGTAAGTTTGCTTTTTGCGCTGGATCCTTTATAGAACCCAGTCTTTTTAAATGAATATTTTACTGTATAAATGCCCGGCTTAAGTGAAGGCAATTTAAGTTTAGCAATACCTTTGCTATTTGTTTTTGCAGTGTATGATTTGCCATTAACTTTAAAAGTAATTATTTTTCCTTTTCCAGCAGTATAACCAAATTTGTTTAGCAATTTGACTTTAATGGTCTTTTTATCACTTTTAAGGAAAGTGTATGGGTAAGTGGTTAAAGATGTAGTGGTTGATGTTACCACTTTGATAGTGTTGGTTTTAGTTAAGCCATCCCTATTATAGGATGTAATCTTATACGAACCCTTTTTTAAAGATGCTAAAGATATGCTGGCTACACCGTTTTTATTGGTCTTTTTAGTGAATGTTTTTCCATTAATTTTAAATTTGATGTTCTTTTTAGCTAATGCCTTACCATTACTTTTAAGAAATGTTGCATAAAATTTTCTACCGTCAAGATAAACTTTTGAAGTATTTTTTGATTTAATAGTGGATAAAACCTTTACGGTATTTGTTAAACTAAAACCTGTTTTAGGATTAGTTGCAACAACTTTATAAGATCCAGGCTTAAGATTAACAGCAAGGGAAGCTACACCATTAGAATTAGTTTTTACAGTGTGAGACACGCCGTTTAGAGTAATTTTAACATTAGTGTTCTTTAAAGCATTTCCATAACTGTCTAAAAATTTGGCAGTGTATTTTGTACTTCCTTTATAATATTTAGTAATATCTTTTGAAGTGACTGTTTTTGATTTATCAATAGTTGCATTAGAAGATTCTAATACACTTGCATTATTATCACTTTTAAGTAAAGAATTACTTTCTGTGTCAGTTGATAAAATATCTGAATTATCAGATTTTAGAATATTGTCATTAGATGAATCATTATCAACATTTGAATTATATACAGATACTTCATACGTGTCATCAAGAGGAGTAGTACAGGTATCTGTAGTATTTACATCACTTGCATAAATGGTACCGGCTGATAATGCAACAGCAAGCACAATTACAAAAGTGAGTAATAATTCTCTGTTCAAAATATTTCCTCCATAACAGATTTTTAATAAACATAATGAGATTTAATTCTCACCTTATAAATATAATATTTAAAAAATCTTATATAAACCTTTTTATTTCCTATACTTGATTAAATGAGTTTAATTTTTAAAAATAAGCATTAAACTTAATTAAAATTAAACATTAAATTAATTTATACTTGAATTATGTTATAAAAAGATTAAAACATAGGAAACAATTTATAAAGCAAAGTAAGTATATGAAACTTAAAACATTATTGTAAGGAGTATTGATTTATTATACCATCTAATTTAAAGAAAAATATCTCTAAAATATCAAAAAATTATCAATAGAATAAAAAAATATGATTAAATCAATCGCAAATAGACTTTATGAGCGATATTTGATTAATTTCGAAAAAGTGTATTGAACTAAAGATTTTGTGATATCAAATTGAATAATTCCTTAGTCTTTCCAGTTGCGGTAAACTCCCAAATGTCTTCTGGAATTTCATATACAAATGTCGGATAACCTGCCTGTGCAATAGGTTTTGAAACCAAAACTGCTGAAGTTGACTTGTATGTTTCATTGCCGGTAACAGGATAGTAATTAAAGTCGCTAGTTTGGCTTATTCTTTCAGCAATATTGACTGATGCACTGTCCATTTCGGGTGTTGCAAGGTAAAAGCCCTGACCATAATTTGGATTATGGGAATGGCTAATGATGACTGCATCGGCATCGGATTGTGTTACATGAGGATTAACGTAATCATGAACCAAGCTTTCTCCGTTTGCTCTGCCTTGCTCGTAATCTTCAGGATTTTGTGTTACAGTAACCTTATAGTGGATGATTTTAACATCATCGCTTCCGAATTCTCTTGCAGCTTGAATTTCAGGATCTATTGATAGTGTTTCTCTTGGATGGATGCCTGTAATCAATGCAATTGCAGTCGGCGCACTCTCATTTCCTGAGATTCCCACTTCAACTGTGCCGATACTTGTATTTACCAGTGTGGTGTATGAAATTTCATTGTAATGTGTGTTTGTGAGAAGGAATCCTCCAATTATTGCAATTGCCAAAATAATGATAATTTTAGTTTTCCACTTCATTCTTTTCACCACAGTGATATTGGAAGTTCCAGTTAATAAACTATTTCATTATTCTTCTGAAAATGAAAAATAATAGTTTGGAAAACGTTTTTTTGAAAATATTCAAATCGACACCCGGTCCATAGTCATAGTTGACCAAACCTGTATTAAACCAATAATCCTTATCTGCTTTAATAGGGTCTTTTGTAAAAGCCAATGCTTTCCATAAATTGAAATACAGCAAATCTATGAATTTCGGCGAGTGAAGTTTCTTGGATTCAACATCCTCTTTGAATTTCAATGCAACAGAATCAATCTTTTTGCTTTCAAGTTCATCTTTTCCGCCGCATGCAATTGGTATTTTATAGGATTTGTTTACTCCCCAATGCCTTAATGTTTCATCAATGTATTTCGCAACCTTCTTTTGGCCGGCACCGGCTGTTGAAACGACAATCAATGCTTTTTTGGTGAAAAATTCAGGTCGGTGATATAGGTATGCCGTATGGTCAATGAAGTTTTTTAGAAGTGCGGACACGTTCATGGCATAAACAGGTGAAGCTATAATAATTCCATCGCTTGACCTTATCTTTTCTATTATCGGATTAACCTTATCGAAGTGAGGGCATTTTTCTTCCCCTTCCATTATGCAATTGAAGCAGCCGTTGCACATTGGAATTTTCTCTTTCATTAAATGTATCTCTTCAAATTCACCATCCAATTTGCTTCTTGCCTGTTCCACCATTTTCCAGGTATTTTTCTTTCTTGGTGATCCGTTAATAATCAGATATTTCATGTTATCTCTCCTATAATTCTAATTGTGTATCTAAAACTCTCTTTTCTTTAAATTCGAATTTTTTGTCAAATTCATCAACATCCTTTTCATCCACATTGAATACATCAGGATTTGAAAATATTGCATTTTTCAAATTGATTTTATTTGTATCGAATACTTTAATCATGAAAAATGGATTTTCTTCTCTTGTATCTGTTCCATCTAAAAATATATTATATTTTGAAGCGCTTTCAAAACCGAATCTGCCGTAATAATTCTCATCTCCAACTACAAATACATATCCAATATCACTTTTCTCTATTAAATCTAAAGTATATCTTATTAGTCTTGATCCATAACCCATATTCTGGTAGTTCTTGTCAATCGAAACAGGACCCAAGACGACTGCATCGCATTGATTTGCATTTTCATACTTTAGCTTGCCTTTGGAATAATTGATTTGACCTATAATCATATCATCTTTTTCTATTACATATGCCAATTCTTTGATGAAACTTTCATCCTTCCTTAAATTATGGATTATAAAGTGTTCAAAAGCGCCAGGTCGATATATATTCCAAAAGGAATTTCTGGCAAGGTTTTCTACTGCAAAATAGTCATTTTCATTTTCCAATCTTATATTTATGTCATCTTTTATTTTAACTGAATCGAATAGCAGCTTCATATGGTTTTCGGATTTGGGACCTAATGTTTTTAGGAACTCGTCATCATCTTCAGGATAATTGATGATGAAATGCTCAATCAGTAAAAACAGTCCATAATAGTAAAAGGATTGTGCAAGCTGAGCTGTGTTGCAGTCCTTTCTAATCAAGCCCTTCTCTTTCATCAAATCGAATATTTCAATCCAGCCCTCAACTGCATAGTTCATGATTGATGTTTTTACGAATTCCTTTATCTTTTCATTGTGGTAGGTCTCAATCAATATGATTCGGGTAATCTTCATCATTATGGGTTCGGCCAATTTGGAGGTATACAACTCTAATCCTGATTTATAGAAATAGTCAAAACTTATATCAAGATTTCTGCTTGCTTCAGATATCGGAATTTCCTCTTTTGTCATTTCAGCTATATAATAATCCATTATTTCATCTAAAATGGATTCCTTGCTTTTATAGTGGTTATAAATTGAGCTTTCCTTTATTCCCACTTCTTTGGCGATTTGTCGTATTGAAACTCTATCATACCCAAATTGAGAAAACAGGTTTACAGATGCGTTAAAAATTTTTTCTTTATTGTTCATATTATCAAAAACTGAATTTGTTAGATATATAATATTTTTTTAGACAGTAATAAAACTAACGCTTGTTAGTTAAAAAAATTTAAAAAAAAATAAGAAAAAGATATTATTTTTCTGCAAGAGTCCAATAACATCTTTTAGGTGAAACAATAGTTTCATCTTTTTTTAATTCTTTCATGATTTTGTCTACTTCCTTTTTTTCAACACCGGAAAGTTCACTTACCTTTTTTGCATTGAGTGGCTCTTCGGAGTTTTTAAAAGTTTCAATTACTTTTTCTTTATCATCCATATTAACACCTTAATAGTAATATTTATCTTTAAACATTATATAGTAATTTATATAAGAGTACAAGAATACCTTGACTTCTTTAAGTCGAGGATGAATTGCACAAAATAGGAGCATTATTACTTTTCAAGTGCTCTCAAATATGATTTAAATAATGAAATAAACATAATAATACATGACAATAAAAAGTTTAATTCAAAATTTTTCAACGAAAACCAAGTTAAAAAAAATAAATTAAACAATGATTGTCTGAACCTTCGGGACGAGGGGGATAGCACGGTAATCCTATGCTCAAAAGAGCATACAGCCCGTGAAGTAAGAATCCTCAACTTCTACAA
>NZ_JBGUWC010000119.1:0-2988 GCF_045220775.1 Methanobrevibacter sp. | reverse complement strand
CATGAATTTATCATAAATTAATCATAAATTTTTATGTTTAAAAAGTATTAATGACAAATTCGTGTAAAATTCGCGGTAATTTCGTGTAGCCCCACGCAGTGGTTAAGGCAGTTTGCTGCCATTCGTAGAATTCGTCGAACTCACGTTAATTTATTGAATTAATTTATTTCCAATTTACTTTCTAAAACTCACCCTCGCGCAAGCGAGCCTTTCGTGTCATTCCGAATCTTCCGTGGTTAAATAAATATATATTTCTGAGTTAATTTACTTTCTAAAAACCCACCCTCGCGCAAGCGAGCATTTCCGTGTCTCCCCTCCTTTCAGTATTCAAAGAAAAAACGTAAAAAAACTATGAAATTAGTGCTATTTTATAAGAAAAACAGCAAAATTCATAGATAATTGTTAGAAATACACACTAAAAAAGCAAATTTTCGTATATTTTCTTGTATATATTTTCAAAAATATATAACTTTACACACAAAATCGTTTCCCCAAAACGAGTTTTAATACCCTGAATATAATAAATCAAAAAATAAACACTTAAAAATTTTGCACTTATGAAAAAGAAAAATTATTTTCAACCAACAATGAGGTTCCACGAACTTAGAACTTCAAGTATTTTAGATGGGTCTAATGAGGCTTACCATGTAAACTCATTTAACTTAAGCGGCAGTTCCAATGGTGCTAAGTCTATGGAATTCGAAGAGGAAGAATAATAACAACTAATCTTACACGAAATGAAAACATTAAGATACTTTGCCAACACAGCTTTTGTGTTATCATTAGCTATGTTTGCTTCATGTTCTTCTGACAATGACATAGAGAAGAATGATGAGAATAAAGAAAGTGCGTCTGTAGAGGAAATGGTTTTCACAGCTTCTTTTGAGGGTGATGAAACCACACGTGCTGTCCTTACTAAGGAAAGCAGTAGTACCGAAAGAATGCATTGGCAAGAAGGTGATAAAATCTTATTGTCGTGGTATAATAATACGAGTACTGGTGAAAATAACAAAGCTACAATCTCCAAAATGTATTCCAATGGAACCAAAGCTGAATTCACAGGAAGTGGTATTCCTTCTGGTAAAAGCTATTATGCTGCTATCTATCCTGATGATGTAGTATCATCAGTTAATCATGGTGAATTCACTACCGAGATTAAGACTCATCAAGTACTAACATCTGGATATCCTTACGATAAAAGTGCTATGCTGATGATAGCACGTACAACTTCATCGTATGATAAAAATCTAGTATTTAAGAATGTTCCTACACTTATTAAGGTTACTTTGACAAATAATGATGGTGTTAAATACATCAGAGTGCGTTCAAATTATGAAAATTCAATATTGTCAGGTACTTATGCAGTACAGATGAGTAACTCGGGAGACATATCCTCTAAAAAGTCAAACACCAATAACTATGCTCAATTGGAAATACCTGAGAATTCTAATGGTACTTTCTATTTAGCGTTAATTCCTGGTACACCTTTAAATAGTGGCTTTACATTTGAATTGGAGAAAAGCGATGGATCTATTTATGTTAATAAATACACTGAAAGTGTTACCTTTGGAAGGTCTCAGATCTACGATTTTGGCACATTTGATGTTTCAGGATTGACATACATGACAGATTTTGTTAATCTTGATTTACCTTCTGGTACACTTTGGTGTACAAGGAATATTACGGCTGGTAGTGGCACTTCAACAACCTTGGTTAATAGTATGTATGATAATGGTGGCTATTATGCTTGGGGTGATTTGCTCGCATTCAACCAAGATGATGGAAGTGGTAATAAGAAGACAAAGTATAATAGTAGTACTTATACTTTGGGCGATGATATATATACAACTTCTGGTTCTGTTTCTACCTTGAAGGATGAATACGATGCGGCATATCAAATAGCAGGTCATGCTTATTGTATGCCTACTTATGCCCAAATAGAGGAGTTGTATAATAATTGTACTGTAACTTATTACACAAGTACAACATATCAGGGTCATTACGGTGTACTATTAACAAGTAAGAATAATGGTAAAACTTTGTGGCTTCCTGCTGCTGGATATCATTGTGATACTTGGGGAAAATCTGGTCTTAATAGTGAAAACAGTTATTCTCACTACTGGAGTAAATCATTAAATCCAAAAAGTAGTGCTGGTTATGCATATTGTCTTGATTTCTCCAATAGTGGATTGGATGGTCATGGATGGGGTTCCGGTGGCGGTAATTACTACGACAGACGTTTCTGCGGAAAGTGTATCCGTCCTGTTTATAGACGATAATAGTTTCAATATATAAACTTTCTCTCCCTACTCGTTTATCGGGTAGGGAGATTTTTTTTGCCCTATCACTATATGGCAATAGGGGTTTATAGAAGAGAAAAAATCCACGAGAATAAAAAATTTTCAAAGAGTTTGTAGAGGGGGGGGTACACTTTTGCGATTTTTCAGCTTTTATGTATTGATTATCAACATTTTACAAAGCGTGCACCCCCCCTAAAAAACACCTCCTTTTTCAAGGGGGGGGTGCACTCATCATTATTGTTTGATTTTCAGTATGTTACACCTAAAAAAAGGCAAGCGTGCACCCCCCCCTCGCAAAACTCTCGCGAAAAAAATATTCTGAACACGGAAAACACGAAAGAACACGGAAATTATTATATGGCAGCAAGCAGCTCTTAACTGACAATAATTATTCGCAAGGACTCAATGTTAAAGAGATCAAAATGCTTTCCTTGTGTCTCCCTTTTATGGGCTTTGCTTGTGGCAAATCCCTGCTGATGCGAGTTCTCCTTTTCTCTGGTAAACCTTGAGGGTTTCCCAAAAAAATGAGCCCCACCCAGCAGGAGCCACTACGGAAAGACAAAATACGGGGACAAAATAGCTCCCTGCGGTCGTAAAAAATGGCTTGTTCAAAACTGTCTGGAAGACAGTACTATTCGTAACCCCGTACATACGAGTGAAACGAGGATGTGCGGGGGATATAGCGCCA
>NZ_JBGUWC010000118.1:0-2498 GCF_045220775.1 Methanobrevibacter sp. | reverse complement strand
CAACCTGAGAAGTACCTGGATAAATTTGTACCATAATTATGCATCTCCTAATGCTAATTTAACTTTTCTAATAATTTCATCTAATTTTTCTTGTGAAATTGTTTGACCTCGGATAACCCCTGTAACAACATCATCAATAGTACCAATAGTTTTTATGTTTTCCTCGCTTGGCATGACTTTTGAAGTTTTTACTCCAATTTTAGCAAAATCTTCACAGTCTACTGGTGATTCACATATGATAATACAGTGTTTATTAACATTCCTTAGAATTAATCTTGCTTTGTAAATTAAATGATTTGCAACTCCTCCTAAGTGAATTACAAGTAATTTAAAATTACCTAACTGTTCCACTTCTTTATCAGTAAGTCCAAATAAGGTACCTCCTGAAGCAGGAGCATCACTAGGAACACCAGCACCGGCATTTAAAACCATAGTACTTGTTAAAACATTCGCTTCACGTAAACCGAAAGTAATTTCGCAAACTGGCTTAGTAATGTGTCTACGTCCAGGAGACATAGCAACTGCACATACGTCAGCACCACATTCAGCAAAAGTCCCTCTTTGAGCAAGACTTCCGCCTTTTCCCATACCACTTGCTTCTCTACAATCAACTACGTGAGTACAACGTCCTATCATATTAATCTAGTCATCCTTTTTAATAATATTCACATGGTCGTCAAATGTTGAATATTGATCTGTCATCCCAATTAATTCATCAGGAATATCATTATCCCCATATTTAATCCTATCAGTAACGGTTTTTTGTTTTCTGATATAATTAGATCTGTCTTGATTGATATCAAAACCAAACGGAATATTTTTTTCGCAGATTTTTTCGACTTCATCAATTGTAGATTCCATTGTTATTTCAAGGAATATTCTAGCTGTCTTAACTTGTAAAACAACTTTTTCACCATTGACAGTGATTACTCTACGTTCCTGATATTGTGGAGGTAAAGTTGCTTCACCTTTTGGAAATCTAGGTCCGTGGATAACAGTCCTTCTTACATCTTCAAGAGATTCTAAGTCATTTAACAACTTTTCAGTTGTGTCGCTTCCAAGAACCCTGTAAGGAAATATCTCAATATCCATGTTTCAACCTTCAAATTAGATATGTTTAAATTAATTAGATGTCACCTTTAATTTCATCAGCTGCGGCAGCAACTGCTTTAATAGGTTCTCTGAATTCATCAATTTGACTGTATACTTCTTTAATTAAACCAGAAGTTGCTTCTGGTGAAAAGAGTTGTGTTCCTGCATCTAAGGACATAGCAGCAGCTACACAAGGGATACAGAATCCTTTACTGTGTCTAGTTACAACGTGGTTTCCGTTAAAGAGACCAGGACCTCCACCACCGTAAATGGAGTGACTGAAGAAGGAGAATCCTACAGCTACACCTTCTGCTCTACCGTAGTCGAGACCAGGTAAACCAGTAGCGAATTCGAGGTTGTCGTTGAAGTATAATAAAGTAGATGGAATACCTTGAGCAGCACGAGCAGCACCTACGTTAACCATAGTTGCAGCTACAGCACCTGCAGCAGCATATGCGTTCCATTTAGCTGCGTCATCAGTGTTGTAAATAGCGAAGTCAGTTAATTGTTCACCAGGAGCAATTACACCATCTGCTTCAGCACGTGCAATAGTTGCTTGTACAATACTACCAACAGTACCTTCAGCTGCATTTTCTTTTACTAAGTCATATACCATGTTATCAGCGTTTAAACCTTGGTAAGCTAAACCTAATAAGTGTAATCTTTCAAATGAACCTAAAGCATCAGCCATTTCAAACATAGCAGTTTGTTCAAAAATAGCAGCTAATGCGGTAGCTTGGAAAGTATTTTTTAATGTAGCAGCAGCGAAGTCGTTTGCTTTAACATTTCTTAAACCGTAACCTGCACCTTCAAGTTTTTGTGGAATGTCTAACATGGTTGCAATGTTAGATCCTTTGTAGTCTACAGATTGTGGGTATCTACCTAATACTGCACCTTTTAAGAAGTTAGCATCATAAATGCTTACGTCACAAACGTCAATAACAGATTGTACTAAAGCGGATGCAGTGGATAATGGAGCTGTAGAGTATTCAGCAGCAACATCAATTCTTCTAGTTGGTACTTGTACTAATAACCTTTTTCCTCCAGAAATAGGTGTTACAACAGTATCATCATCTTCAGAAATTTGGATAATTCCTTTCATTTTTTCTGCGATTGCTTCTGCGTTATCAACAATAGCGAGATCTAATTCTCTTCCTAAAATTCTAGATTTGTCTCCACCAACAGCACCGGTTTTAACGGATTTTTCGAGTCCTTCTAAGTTTACTGCAACGGTTCTTTTAACACCTTTAACAATTTTTTGGATTGCAGGGTTCCTAAGTGGACTTATAGCTTCGATTGGTACGTCAGATGCAATTTCATTGCCTCTATCATCGAATAAATCGATTTTATCATCAAACTTTGCCATTTTTTCCCTCCTAAATAAATAGAGTTTAACTAATATACCA
>NZ_JBGUWC010000117.1:0-2143 GCF_045220775.1 Methanobrevibacter sp. | reverse complement strand
GTTGAAGTTTGGTGTTATGACTGGTTATTGGGTTTAGAGATTAAGGTTGAGTTTGATTTTGAGAGGATTAGTATTAGTTACTAATTCTTTTTTATATATTTTTTTTAAATTTGTAACCGATAAGTTTATATACTACTTCTTACAGAATTATATTCAAGAATACAAAAGTATTCAAAAACCCAAAGAAAAACTATGAGATGATAAATATGAACTTCGAAAAAGAATTTGAATGGGAAAAATTTAAAGTAATGGAAGACACATTCGACGCACTAGCACACGTAGCAGGACACGCACCAATCGGAACCTACGACGGAAGATCCACACTCAAAGCATTCAACCAATTCAGGAATCTTAAACAAGACTACGGAAACATAAAAAGTTTCGCAGAACACTTATACAACATCAGCCGCTACTTCAAAGTACGTGAAAACAGTGAATTAATAGGCGAAGCAAGCAGGAAATTAAGCAACTTCGCAGACGCTTACGAAATGTTCTTAATCTAAAAAGAACATTTCTTTTATTTTATATTTAGATTATGGAGGAATCACATATGGAACAAAAAGAAACCAAAACTATCGAAACCAAAACAATTGAAACCAGCTATGACGACTTACAATTAGAAACCTTAAAACTTGAAAAATTACCTGAACTCTGCAAAAACTACAAACCAGCAGACGAAAAAGGACTAATCGAAATAGAAGTAGCCAACCTCAAACAATTACTAAACAAAAAACAAGACTTACTCGATGATTTAAGAAAAGCAGTGGAAACCGAAACCAGATTAACACTAGAATACAATCACAAATTCAACGATGCCACATTACACTGTAATTTTGCAGAAGTACTGGATAAATCCAGACCAACCAAAGACGATAAAGAAGCACACATCATCGAAACAAACAAAGAATTATACGATGCAATGAAAATAGCTGAAGAAAACACAATAATGATTAAAAAATACTTGGACATGATAGACAACAGGATATCATTAGAAAAAACAATTATCAGATTAAGAGAAAATATCTAAAAAAAAAGATTTTTTGTGAGGTACATTTCATATGAAGAGGATCCACAAAGGAAAATACTATTATGAATTTCAACGTGTAATGGAGAATATGCTGCGGGGTACACCTAAATGTTTCATCTGTGGCAGTACCAAGAATGTGGGTCCTCATCATCTCAGAAAAGTGAAACGGAATAATCCTGCATATGCGGATAGGGATAATATTGTATTGTTATGCAGGCACCATCACTCGAAATACCATAATAAGTTTGGTAATAAGGAGATTAATCCTAGGACTTTTGCAGTGTTTTTAAGGGATGAGTTGAATCATGAGTTGCATAAGATGGATATTCAGGTTAGGACTGAGAGGAATAAGGTTAAAAGGTTGGAGAGGGAATTGGAGTCTTTGAGGGATTGACAATGTTTATATACTAGTTTATCCTAATAGACACATAAGAATACAAAAGTATTCAAAACCCAAAGAAAAAAGGAGATGAAAAAACATGCAAATAACATACGACCCTGAAACTCAAGTATTAACCTGGAGAGTATATAATAGTGATGGAACACCAATGTTCATTACAAAATATGAAAACAAAACTTTAACTGAAGCAAAAGACTTCGCAATGAAACACAACTGCGGGATACTAGATATAATCTAAAAAAAATCCCATTTATATTTTTTAAAGGAGGTTCACATTCATGATTGAAATAGAATTAAAATCATTCGAAGAATTCGAAAGGTTAAACTTACCAGGTGTAGGCACCATATTTGCACAACTAGAAAAAAGATATCCAAAAATAGTAGAGGACACTATTACCGAAATTAAAGAACGTTGTGATATGGAAAATATTGGATACAACAGTATTTTTGACATAGTATCTTGGGCGGAATTAGTTGAGTATGTTGATGAGAATATTCCTGAAGAGATCCTGATTAATTATTATGTCCGAGATAGTTGTGGAACCGATAGGGGCACTCAGTATTTCTTGGTTGCTAATGGGTATCAGTTTGTTGATGCCTAATTTTTTCTTTTTTCTATTTTTTTAGGGTTGAAAATACCAAAAGGTTTATATACTAGTAAAACATATATTAATATAGGTGAATACAAAAGTATTCATAAAAACCCAAAGAAAAAA
>NZ_JBGUWC010000116.1:0-6734 GCF_045220775.1 Methanobrevibacter sp. | reverse complement strand
GGTGTGTTCTCCATATTTGTGGTCGCCAAAGACGAAATCAGTCAATGCAAACTCAGCAGAACCGTTGACCAATGTAATATTGGCAACTTGCTCGCCATCAATGAAAACCAAAACATAACCTTCAGCATCGTCACCGAATGCCATCTTAATGGTATCGTCATCGTCCAACACAAGTGGCTCCGGCAATGATAACCAGCGACCGTCATCTCCAACAAACAAAGTCAGATAGTTATTGTAGAATGAAACATTGCCGTCATCAAGAGTTGCATTATAAGAAATCCAGACTGTATGATTACCATAACTTAAAACACCCAAATCAACATTGTTCTGTCCCTCAACAAGAGCGTATGTGATTTTATTACCATTATCAATTTGAACTGTCACGTTTCCTGCTTTTATGACATTGATTGTTACAATTACATTCTCATTTTCCTTAACGTTTTTATCCATGCTGACATTAACATCATCTGTTTGGGTTAAAGTTTCAAATGTGAATGTTGTGGAATTCAAAACGGATCCGAACTCGCTGTCACAAACCCTAACTTCAGCAGCATGCATTCCAGGAGCCCAGGATGCAGATGAAATGAAGGTGATTAAGCCTTTTTCAAAAGTCTTGTGTGAGTAAAGCTCACCGTCAATGTATAGTTCACCATAAGCAGAAATAGGTTCATAGACACGAACGCCAGCAAACGGCAATTCACAAGCATATCTTGAAGTTTCATTGACAGCAATAATTATATCATCTAAGAATTCAACTTTTAAAGTGTTGCTGGTAACATCTAACTCATTTATGCCATCAGCTGTGAATTTAACATCAACATCATAGTCCCCATTGATTTCATAGAAACCTAAATCGGACAATGATAAAGCAAAGTCATTATTGTCATAATTCGCTTTAATGTCAGCAATATTGAATTTATAAACTGCCTGACTGTCAAAGTCAGTGGTTACATTCATGTTTGAAATGTTGGAGCCATGATTATTTTTAAATTTGATGGTTACAATGATTTGACCGGTTGTTAACAAATCAGGAATATTCAAATTGACGAAGTTGCCGTAATAGTCCTCTACGTTTTCAGTCACGTTAGGTGTGAAATCATTGGAGTCGACATCCTTCCATAACACATCCAAAGTGGTTTCGCCGCTTCTTTCATTACCATTACCATATAAAACAGTGATACTATCTCCGAAATTCTTATTTTCAAAATCAGAATAACTTAAAATGTAACGACCATCATCATATTTTAAATCTTTGATGTTTTTTGTAAAAATTGTAGCGTTATCAGAATTCAAAACAGTTATGGTACCGTTTGTTGAATTGATATCCCCATAATAGGTATCCAGGTATAACAAGACTGGATCAATACCGTAACCTGTGAATAATCTGGTACTTGCATTTTGATAGTTTACCTTAATGTTTGATGTCAATGTTACGTTTTTATTGAATAATTCTGTTTCCATAGGTTGATGCACTTCAGTATCAGAATCAGTCCTGTGTGTGATCCTAACATTGTAAATTCCATTATCTGTGATATTTAAATCAGGCAAATAAAGATATAGCTTAGAAATTCCATCACTTACACTACATAAATGGGTTAGATAAAGATCACTTTTATTTTGTCCACCGAATATTCTTCCCAAATCTTCAACCTTTTGGCCGTTTACATAGACAACGAAGTAACCTCCTCCAATATCTATATCAATACTTTGCCTATTTGCATCATCGGTAGCTTCTATAATTATGACATTGTCTTCCCCGTTACACAATATGTCATCAGAAACAGTTATCTTGAACAAATTGGCCACATTTTCTGGAGTGTTAACCTTATGTATCCAATCTCCTTTTCTAACACCCCTATCAAATGATAGGGTGGTGTTGCCATAAGTGAATGTTACTGTGAAATTCACACCTTCTGGAAGGCAGGAATAATCAAATTCTGTAATATTATCTAAGATTCTATACTCCCAGCATCCATCCTCATCCTCATATCCGAAATAACCTTCTTCGAATTCGGATAATGATTTAGAGAATAATATTGTTCCATCATCAGCTATAAGCTGAATGGCGCCTTCAGTAATGTTGAAATATTCTGGAATTGTTAAAATCATTAATCTGCCATCATGTTCACCCATTCCAAACTCGGAATGGCCTATTTCACCAAAGTGGAAATCCAAATCTATTGAATCAACATCATAACTTCCGAATTCAAGTAAACCATCCTCATTAAAGGAACAGACGATAGTCCTGTAACCGATTACTTCATCATTGGATGTTAAAGTAATATTGATTAAATCATCCCCTTTGAGATTTTCAGGGTTCAAAATGCCCAAATTAAGATGATATACTTTACCTAAACAATTATAATCATAATCATAGTCAAAGCTAGCCAATTCTTTAGTTAAAACATAATCCTCATAATTTATTTGCACAACTGCTGTTTCTGTGATATTCAACTCATCCGGAACAACGATACCTGCAAAAGTGGCATCTTCTTGTGAAACATTATATGCGTTTCTTTGTTCTTCTTCATCATCACTAGTTTGAATATATAAATATAAGTCTCCAGGTAAAACAATTTTAACCAAATCAATACGCAATTCTTCATATTTATATAATTTAATAATGTCATCAGTTTTTTGAATGACATATCTATTGTTTGTAATCCATCGAGAATCGATTGGTTCTCCTGTATATAGGGTAAATATGATTGAATCCTTATCTGAAACTGAATCAAATGAGTTTACTTCTTCAAGGAGTATAGGATAGTTATAAGCTCCGAAACTACCATAATCTGCATGCCATTCATATTCCCTTCCTTCAAGTTCACTAGACCTTATTGAGAAAAGTTCTTTATCACCGCAGGTTATATTAAAAGTGAAATTAGAATCAATCATATCATATGGAACTCCAATGTAAGCTACCGCATCACCAGGATTAAGATTATTATCAGTATCCACTTGATAAGAGAGACTTTCATCATACACCAACCCTTCTCTTTCTACAGATACAACAGAATCATCTACTCTGAAGTCAATTATATAATTGTCACCATGCAATTCATGGATTACTGTCCATTTATTATACATAGTGCTGTTGATTTTATAACTAAACTCACCGGCAGGAACGAATTCTTCTTCATCTTCATTAAATTCTTCGAGGATTATTGTGATAGTTCCTTGAGCATTTTCCGGACAGAAGAAGTAAATTTCAGCTCCGTCATCTTCTATAATATGAGAATATAATTTTGCCCTGTATGTGTCATTTTCAAAGCGAACAACGTTCAGTGTCTGTCCAAAAGTCTCTTCATCACCGTTGTCACCTATGAAATTGATTGCAATATCATATTCGCCAGGTTCTGTAATACCTAATGTTTTTAAATACCATACATAACGGTAATCCCAACCACTATAAATCTTAGTATTGAATTTTGATTCCCCATTGACAAGTAATTCAACCATTCCAGATCCAACATCCTCTTGTACATGAATTTCAAATAAATAACCTTCATTGTCAATGTAAACTACACCATTATCATCCATATTACATAAATCCACCCACATAATAGGTTCATGATTAAAGCACTCTACAGGCAACCCTGTTTCAGCTATAGGACCTTCATCCTCATTTTCAAATATTTTGATATTGAACCAGTCATCATAGTCAATTCCCAAATCATCCAATGTCCAGCTCATAACATCAGAATCGATGACAACATCATCAAAGTAGTCATCATTTATTTTGATTGTATAAGTGTTTCCCATACTGTAATCAGGACAGAAAAGGTATAACACCGGATTGTCCATATCTTCAGACTGAACACCATAGCAAAGGTCTGAAACAAGTCTGAATTGGCTTCTATCGTCATCAACAAACAAAGTGTATGTAATGCTTTCGGAAAGCTCACCATCATCAAATGATTCAATGGTGATTTCATGTTCCCCTGCATCTGCAATTCCCAAATCATTTAATGTCCATACATATGGATCCTCTTTTTCACATTGTCTGCCATTGACATAAACTTTAACATTTGCTTCTTCATCATAAATTTTTAAAACAGTGAATGGATATCCAATGAAAATATCCCCTTCAAATGCTCCAAAGTCCAATTGAACCAATTGAAATGTAGATTCCTCCAAATAGAGTACAGTATCATCATTTATATAAGTCAAATTAATTGTGTAAACTCCATATTCATTAATGATGTCTTCTACCTCACACAGCCTCCATATAATCTGGCCATCTTCATCAGCATCATCGACAGTTTTTTCAAAAGTTTGACAATCCCCGTTGGAATTTGTAATATTTAATACAAAAGTGCCCTTATAAACATCATTTAACCAAACTTTAAATAATTCACGTTCCCCGTCATTATTTGATTCATGGCTTGATATCGTCCAATCCATGTTTAGATTCATAAAACACCAAACACCGACATATATGTAATCTATAAACTCACCTTCATGATTATCATCAGTATAATGCACTATTTCAAATTCATGGTCACCATTGCCATCTATTCCTAAATCATCTAGAGTCCAGGTCATCCATTCATTAGGTTTTACATCAAACTCATCTTCCAAAGATTCCCCATAAATGCCAATGGATCCTTCACTGCCATCCGGACAGTAGATATATAATGCAGGTTCATCAAGGTCTGAAACTTGGAAATTAGAAAATACTAAAAAATCGGACTTATCAAACTCGATAACATTTAAAGTGTAACTAATCTCTTCAATTAGCTCTCCATCCTCATCAAATGATTTAATAGTGATGTTATATTCTCCTACCTTATCAATGCCCAAATCCCTAAATCTCCATCCATATGGATTTTCTTCACTGTTTTGACACTGATTATCATTGACATAAATTTCAACATTCGCTTCTCCATCCCAAATTCTTATTACATCGAATGGATATTCTTTAAATATATCTCCTTCTTGTGAAGCAAATTCCAATTGGATTAACTGGAAACTAAAATCTTCAATTATAGATATGTCTGTATCTCCATTAACATAATTTACATTGAAATTATAAGCTCCCACCTCATCAATAATATCCAACTCAGACAATCTCCATACAATATGATTATCCATATCATAATCATCTGGAATAGTTTTATTATATGTTTTGGAATAATCATCCTGATTTGTAATAGTTAAAGATAGAGTACCTTCATAAACATTCCAGACCCCAATATTGCATATTTCTTTGTCATAATCATCATTATTTTTAGTTTCACGGTTACTCACCCAACAATAATGGAAATTATCTTCAGTAATCTCATCATCAGAATCCTTTAAATCGTCACCGTCATCCATCTCAACAGCAACATTTTCTTCACATATTTCACTTAATTCATCATCAAGAGATGCATCCGCCACATCTCCCTCATCCATAGCTGCCAAATCATCAGACGTGATATTATCCGATGCGCTGACAGCCCCCATTGTTAAAATCGCCAATAATATTAACGTTATCAGCATTCCTTTTTTAAACCTCATATATCAACAACTCAAATATAAATCGATTTAATATTAAATATAATATAATGTTTATAATTAAAAGCTATTTATAATTTAATAAAAAGTTGCTAATTTCTTTTACTTTTTTAAAGACTATCAAAAAAATAATTTATCGAAATTGACATTTTACTAATTAATTTTCAATCCATAATGTATACAATATGTTACTTTAAAATTTAATAAAAAATGAAAAAATAGGTAGAAAAATAATGTTTAAAAAAAATAATAAAAAAAATAAGGAAAATTAAAATCCTTATTTTTTAACTTTAACAGTTCTTTTGACTGTGTCTTTCAAGTATGTTGCTTGGTATTTTACCTTTTTGCCAACCTTGAGCTTTTTAAGTGCGCTTGATTTGATGGTGACTTTTGCCACTCCTTTCTTGTTGGTTTTGGCCTTGTACTTTTTACCGTTGAACTTGAAGGTAACTGTTTTCTTTTTAAGGTATTTTCCTTTGACTTTCTTAAGGGTTGCAGTCAATACAAGCTTTTTGGCTGATTTTTTAACTGTAACCTTTTTGAGTGAAACAACATGTTTTACTTTCAAGTTTTTAGTAACGCTTACATCCAAAGCTTTGGTTGTAATCTTGTAAGATCCAGGAATGCTTTTTATCACAACACTGGCAACACCTTTAGAGTTAGTTGTTACGGTCTTATATGCCTTATTGTTAATCAGGAATGTTACTTTGACTCCGCTTGCAAGACTGCCATCAGGCTTGTAGACAGTGACTGAGTACTTGTTGCCCGCAGAATACAATGCAGTCAGTGCGCTTGCAGAAATCTTAGCCGGCTTGTGATAAACTGTTAGAGACAAGCTGTTTGAAGATGGACCGTATTTGTTATCTCCAGAATAAGTCCACGAAATCAGATATGCGCCATTCTTAAATTGAGATAAGTCTAATCTTGCAATACCGTTAACGATTTCAACAACAGGGCCTTTAACACCATCAACAAAGAAGGCAATGGTACCAATAGCATCGTATGCGATATTTCCCTCATCATCATAAACATATACTATGAAATAATTGTCGTCATCGGACTGTGCAACTGAAGTGGTTTCCTTAGGCAAGATATTCAAAGCATATTTCACAGGAGTCTTGCCGTCAGATTCCAAGAAAAGATCACTATCAAAGGATTTTCCGAAGTAAAGGAAATTGACAGTGTGATTTCCATAGGAATAACCTTCAGTTGAGAAAGTGTAATTGATCTTGCCG
>NZ_JBGUWC010000115.1:0-39554 GCF_045220775.1 Methanobrevibacter sp. | reverse complement strand
TTGTAGAAGTTGAGGATTCTTACTTCACGGGCTGTATGCTCTTTTGAGCATAGGATTACCGTGCTATCCCCCTCGTCCCGAAGGTTCGGACAATCATATTTTAATTTATTTTTTTTAACTTGGTTTTTGTTGAAAAAATATGAATTAAACTTTTTTATTGTCATTTATTATTATAGTTATTTCATTATTTAAATCATGTTAGAGAGCACTTGAAAAGTAATAGTGCTCCCACTTTTGTGCAATTCATCCTCGATTTAAAGAATTCAAGGTATTTTTGCACTCTTTAAGATAATTTATTCAAAATAGTTACTGATAGCGATAAAAATCAACTTCCCAACTGACAGTTTCATAATAGTCTATGGTAAATACCTCAGATGAAGATGAAGTATAACTAAATGAGTCGGATCTTGTTTCAACTGCACTTTTTGAACCCCAATCTACACCACCGGACTCGCCATTTGAACCTGAAACATATAAATGGTTTGTAGCATAATTTTTAATAGGAAATGCTGAAAGTTTAACCATTATCTGTCCATCAGGAACCTCAATAGTTTCAGAACCTGAACCTGAACCTGAGTAACTTCCAATCAACTCCCACGATTTAGATTCACTTGCTTTTGATGATGTTGAGCTTTTAGATGAGGATATTGATTGAGTTTGCGCATCATCATCCGATTCTTCAGCCTCGACGGATTCATCATCTTGAGAAGCACTATCCTGTGAAACATCACTACTTTGATTGTTATTGTCCCCACCTAATGCAAAAAATCCAATAGCTCCAACAAGAAGCACTATAATTGCAAGTAAAGCTATTATTATATATTTTGTATTATCTGAACCTTTATCTGAACCTGCAGGAGTCGGCTCAGCAATCACTTCAGATAGGGAACTTCCACATTTTGTGCAAAATTTTGCACCTTTCTTATTTTCAAATCCGCAATTTTTACATTTCATCCTAATCAGTTAAAACAATGATTGTATAATACTATTCTTAATTAAATATAAAAAATTTATTACGAATTTATATAAATTTAAAAGGTGTTTAAGTTATTTATATCAAACAAGTAACATGTTATAAAACATTTTATAGTATTAACAATAAAATAATGTATTATGGTAAAAGAAAACGATGAACTTTTGAAATTAACTTCTTATGTTCAAATCTCTAAATATCGTGAAAAAACATTAAAATCTATCGGAGATGACGTTAAAATACCAACAAACATTGCAAAAGACAGTGGAATTAGGACTAACCATATTTCAAAAGTTCTAAGCGAATTAAAAAGCAAAGACATTGTTGAATGTATAAACGAAGAAGCCCGAAAAGGTAGATTATACAGATTAACAGATACCGGAAAAGATGTTTTAGAGACTATAAAAGAAAAGGAGGAAAAGGAATAGATTAATTGACTAATTAATCTCAATACCCTCTTTTATTACTTCTAATTCATTACGGGTTTCTGAATTATTTGCTTCTTTGAAAATATCATATAATATTCTTATTATTGTACTATTTTTAACATTTAATGGGAAACAGTCGTTTGTTTCGATGAATATTGAATCATTTTTTGGAGATTTTAAATCCATCTTATATTGCAATTTTATTTCCTGCCTTAACGAATCATCGATGTATTTTTCTAGATAAACTATAATTTCATTAGCAAAAGTATTACCGAACATCATCATGCTTTCAATTGAATCATTGTCAAGACTAGTATTTTCAATTAATGTGTTGAACGATCCATAATTCTGATAGCCATATGGTATGAATCTGCCTTCTACGGTGTGTGCGCAGTATTCGCTCATTATCTTAAACTCCGGAAGAGTTATAAAATACCAGACAAAACTTTGCAGCGTTGATGATGTTTTAACTTTAAATATTTCACACAATAAAGATTCAATGATTGTGAATAAGAAATAATGAGCCAATTCATGTATGATTGTGGCTATCTGAACAGAATCATCCAATCTGTCATCGTAATAAATGGAATTTCCTAAAAATATGTATCCTCTCTCATAGCCTCTTGATTTCGGCTTGCATGGAGTGAATATGCTAGCAAAATTTAAAATCTTCTCTTTTGCTGAATTGCCATAAATCCTAAAGTATTCCGCCCTTAAGAATATCTTAGTCAACAATTGATTGTAATCCTCATCGCTGATTTCAGCATTTGATAACAAATCCTCATTGAATTCGCTGAATAATACATCATAATCATCAATGGAAATGGGGTTTATTTGTTCCTTACATCTGATGCAGTGAGTTTCATAATCCAAATTGGGTTGACCGCAATATGGACAGATATGCTCGGTGATTAATTTATTGCCGCAGTGGGTGCAGTAATTATTTTCCTTAAGGTTGAAAGTTCCACAGACATCACAGATTTTCAAATTAATCACTACCTAAACATATTTTTAATGCTTTTAACAGCAGGTGTAACGGAATTTTTTATTAACATCAGATTTTTAATATTTTTGCCGCATTTTGGGCAGAAATCCGCATCCCAATCCAAAATTTCACCACAGGAACATATTACTTTTGTCTTAATAATTCGCTGAGGGTTTAAAGGCCTTTCACATTTCCTGCAAAACTTAGATGTAAGGGGATTCTTATGGCCGCAAACGCAAACGATTACTGAATTTTCCCTTTTTAAATTTGCTCCACATTCAATGCAAAAAGCTGAGGAAAGCTCATTAATTGTGGAACATGTGCATAATATTGAAACTTCAGACATCTGACCGTAATTTTCTAATGGGCGTCCGCAATTCTTGCAGAATTGGGAAAATTTTTCATTTTCTTCACCGCAAAAGCAGAAAACAGAATTATTGAACTCCAAATTGAAATTGCTATAATTATCCCCTGCTGGAGTTTTCTCATCACGTAACTTTCGACCGCACATCTCACAAAATACATTTTCCTTATCGTTGACTGCACCACATTCACATAAAATATTGTCAATTGAGAATTCTGGCTTTGGTTTATTTCTTAAAATTCTAACGAGCTTATTTTGAATTCTTCTGGTGCCGCACATATAACAGTATTCATTGTTAATGTCATTTAGATAACCGCAGGAGCAGATTTCATATTTGTAATCAGCTCTTTTTCGTACGATATATGGTGAAAAGTCAATGTCAAAATTAAAAAACCCGATATTGTGGACTGGCGGTGTGAAGACATGGTCTCCCTTTTTTGCATGATAGATTGTCTTGCTTCCGCAGTTTGTACAATAAGGATCTAACGGAACAATTCTATGGCCGCATTTCTTGCAATAATTCTCCAAATTCATTTATATCTCTAATTATTTTTTAGACAACAATTGAATCTCTTCGACTACCTTGTATAAAACTTCATCTCCAAGTCCCTCAATGTATTTAATGGAACCTGCACATTCATGGCCTCCACCATCAATTCCCGCTTGAGGAACCCTTTCAATCATCTTGGAAACAATTTCATTCACATTAAATCCATACTGCTCATTGACGGCATCAGTTGCCCGGAATACTCCAAAATCAGGACCATGGCCTAAAGTCACGATAGGCTTGTCTTCACCTAACTCCTTAATGATTTTATCATGGACAAAACCGCAGGTTTTTCCCGGAGCTGGGAAAGTGAACTTATGGGCGTATTTTTCGACATCAATAAGATTGAAATAAATTCCATTGGCCAATTGGGTTTTCTTGATATTAGGCAATGTTGCTTTAAGCTGTGTATCCACTCTTTTTTGATATTCCTTATACAAAGCATCAATCATCTTTTCATGCTTATCCAAATTATCGACAGCCAAAATGGTGTCCATTATGCCTCTGCCGTTCATGAACCTTAAGAAGTATGCCTCAAAATCAACACATTCAGCTATTTTTGCCAAGTGCTCTTTGCCGAATCCCTTTTCAGCCGCCAATTCAAGGTATTGGTAAACTTCACCGCATTCCGCACGGTCTCCCAATGCTGCAACGGCAGGCAAATGCTTGATTAATTCCTTTACATTTGGATTGATAAGGTGCGCTACTTCTGTTGCAAGTGCGCCAGCAGTCAATTGAGAATCTCCGCCAACCAAATACGGATTTACATGAGTGTCAACATATTCGTCCACTGCAACTGTCGCTCCATAGATTTCTCCATCCTGCACGTCTTTTGTTAACAATTCACCAGGAGAGTGGTGGTCTATTACGACAACTTCAATATCATATATTTTAGCCTGCATTAAAGCGACAATATCCTCTTCAGTAGATCCATTGTCCAATAAGACAATAAGCGGCAATTTCTGACCATGCCTTTCCTGATCCTCTAGGGCAAATGACAAGTCTTTAACGACGTCTTCAAGCTCATAGAATGGAGCTTTACTTGGAGATCTTTTGAAATAATAATATTGAGCATCATTGCTTGGATTTTCCTTTTCAATCAATGGAATAATCGCCTTTTCCATAGCCACACCGGAACAGATTCCATCCGCATCATTATGGTGTCTGAGTATGATTGTCCTTCCGTCAAGTATTGCCCTTCTGATTTTCTGTGCAGCCTCCCTCATCTTAGGTTTAAGCCTGTTTAAAACATCACTTTTGACCAAGAAATCCACATGTTGAGGTTCGGCCTTTTTGTTTAATGCATCGTCAATTAATTTATGTAACTTTCTGGTGTTTTCCTCATCAAGCTTTATCATTGAAGATGACTCAATCTGTGTCTTTCCGCCATGTTCGTTGACTTCACCGATTACCTGAACGGCATCTTCAAGTTCGATTTCAGGATAAGACCTTTCGCCTGCCTTTTTATCAAATGCTGCAATCTCAGCAGTTCCGCTTTCATCACTGATTATGAATATTGTAGGCCCGGAAGTCTGTTGAATCTGTTGAACTTCACCATCAATTCTGACAATTCTGCCCTTATTCTCTTCAAGTTTGCTGATTAAGGTTCTTGGAATTGATTTTGTCAATCTTTTAAGGATATAATCTTCAACATGGGCTGCAGCCAAATCAATTTTGCCCTCTCGGGATTTGATAGATGTGATGAATACAATTATTTCATCACCAACATGATAATGGCCCACTTCACCGCGCATAAGTCCCCAAACATTATTGTTTAGAGTAACAAAAGCACCATATCTCTCAATCCTGGTGATTTTCCCTTTATATAGCTTATCCTTATCAATGTCTTTCATTTCACACAATGAATCCAATTCATATACTGTGCGAGTGGCTCTTCTTTTAGCTTCAAAATCATCATATTTCTTTTTTTCTTCCTTGCGCTTCTCTTCACATTCTGCACATAAGTCATGCTTGTCGCTGATTGATTTTCCACAATCCCTGCATACGTCTATTTGACCTGTTCCATGGCAATGAGGGCATTCTTCATAAACTTCAACTTGCCCCTTTCCATTGCATGCTTCACATGGAATATCTTCTTCACCACCCAAGTCAAATTTGGCTCTTGCCTTACTGTTTACGCCTTTAAAATGATTTCCTATATCAAATGAATCATCTTCAAAACCTGTTCCGCCACAGGCTTCACATTCCTTATAGTCCACTACTACTGAACCGATTCCATTACATTTTGGACATTTTGTTTTCAATTTAAAACCCCTTGCTTATATGATAAAATTCTGTTTAAATAAATCAGGATTTTCCTTAACTATTGTATCCCGTTGATCTTGATATTTTGTAGCTTCATAAATCAAATCATTAGCTTCTGAAGCATAATTTGTTCCAGTATAATTTGAATATACTTCAAAACATTCAATTGATTCCTTTAATTTGTCGACAGCTTGGATTTTCAATTCCAATTCCTTGATAACCGTACCAATATATTCATTCTGGACATCATTTATATCCGAGGAATATTCGTTTTTAATATCTTTTAATTTATTTAGACTATTATTGTAATTATTGCCTGCAGATATGGCCTTATCCATCGAATTGGAATAGTATTTGTCATTGACTAACTGTACCGCTTCATTATAATCGGCATCACCCTCAACAATGGAACTGCTAATATCAGGCATGGTTTTATTAATGCTGTCTACGGAACTATCAATCAAAACGATAGCTGCTGAAATAACTAACAAAACTGCAACAAAAATTATTAATTTACTATAACTAGACACGATATATTTTATATAAAAACCAGTAATTAAAATTTTTCATGGAAAAATAAATAAAAAAAGAAGTTTGAAAATGAATTTCAAACCTATTCGTATGACCAAAGACCGTGTTGGTTACAGAATGCTAATACAACAAGATCTTTTGTGCAGTTAATAGTGAAGCTTGCTTCTGGAGCATCACCAGGTTCCAAGAATTTAATGTAATGTTCACAATCAGATTCAACAAGTATAAATTGAATGTAGTGGTCTTCATCCATTGGATGAGCTGCTTCACCGACTTTAACGGTAATGTCATTACCATCGATTTCAACTACTGGTTTGTGTTTTGGAGCTTTTTCCCCTTCAGTTTGTATAGGGAATTCGAGCATGTGTTCGGAACATGTTTTTGCATCACCTTTAACTAAAAGTTGAACAATACTTCCACAGTCGTCACATTTTAATATTTTTACCATAATAAAACATCTCCTTATATGAGTTAAAGATACTTTATTAAACAAAGTATTTATTACTATTGATTTGTTTCGTAATAGTTTTCAATAGCTGCCTGAAGCCCGTCTGCCGCAAGGTTGGAACAGTGCATCTTGATAGGTGGAAGACCGTCAAGCTCTTCTGCAACATCATTTCTGGATATCTGCAAAGCTTCTTCTAAAGTTTTTCCAACTGCAATTTCAGTAATCATGCTGCTTGTTGCAATAGCTGCTCCGCAACCGAATGTCTGGAAAGAAATATCCTGAATTACATCATCTTCAACTTTGATGTAAATGGTCATCAAGTCCCCACAGGTTGGGTTTCCAACGGTTCCGACACCGTTAGCGTCTTCCATCATTCTACAGTTTCTTGGGTTTGCAAAGTGATCCATTACTTTTTCTGAATAATCCATAATTAACACATCCTACAGTCATCACCGTGTTTTTTACACATTACGCCATCATAATCCAATTCCTGATTCCATAAAGGAGACATTTGTCTTAATCTGGAAACGGATTCTGCAATAACGTTTACAAATTCATCAACATCAAAACTGTCGCTTTCAGGAGCAAGTGAGATTCTTAAAGATCCATGAACATCAACAGGGTCAAGACCTAAAGCTGTGAGAACTGGTGAAGCTTCAAGCTTATTTGATGAACATGCTGAACCGGTTGAAGCCTGATAACCTTTAGCATCAAGTAAAAGGATTAATGATTCCCCTTCAATAGCCTTAAATCTGAAGTTAACGAGGTTTGGTAACCTGTGTTCCATGTCTCCGTTTACGTATGCTTCAGGAATTGTGGCCAACACTTTTTCAATCAGTTCATCCCTGATGGAAATTAATTTTTCATAGTGTTCATCTAGATTTTTGGAAGCCAACTCGCAGGCTTTACCGAATCCGACGATTCCCGGGACATTTTCTGTTCCAGATCTGATTCCTCTTTCCTGACCCCCTCCATGAATGAGAGGTTCGACACGAGTTCCTTTTTTAATGTACAATGCTCCAACACCTTTTGGACCATTGATTTTATGTGAAGATAAAGACAATAAATCGACGTTTAATTTCTCAACATCCACTTCAATCTTACCGAAAGTCTGAACAGCATCGGTGTGGAATTTGATTTTCCTTTCACGAGCGATTTTTCCAATCTCTTCGATCGGTTGGATTGTACCGATTTCATTGTTACCATGCATGATGGTAATCAATATTGTCTCATCGGTTATTGCATCTTCCAAATCCTCCACTTTGATGATACCGTTTTCGTATACCGGCAAATAGGTAACATCATAGCCAATGGATTCTAAAAAGTATAGGGTGTCTCTTACAGCAGGGTGTTCAATTTCTGTTGTAATGATGTGATTTCCCCTATTTCTTAATTTGAAAGCTAACCCCTTAATAGCCAAATTATCAGATTCTGATCCTCCGCTTGTGAAAATAATTTCTTCCGGTTTAGCATTTATTGCATCAGCCACTCTTTGGCGGGCTAAATTTAATGCTTTTTTTGATTCACGGCCAATACTGTAAAGAGTGGAAGGATTTCCAAATTCTTTTGTGAAATAAGGTTCCATCTCTTTAAAAACTTCATCACTAACTTGAGTGGTTGCTGAGTTGTCCAAATACATTTCTTTATCTCCCAATTGTTTTTTTATTAATTTTAATGTTTTAATATAAATATTTAAAGTGATTAGATAGTAACTTAGATACTATCTAATGCTTGACTTAAATCTTCAATCAAGTCATCAACATCCTCAAGACCAATGGAAAGTCTGATAAAGTCAGGTGTAACACCAGTAGCTTCCTGCTCTTCTGGAGTCAATTGCTGGTGAGTTGTACTTGCCGGGTGAATTGCAAGACTTTTTGCATCACCGATATTTGCAAGGATTGAGAATAGCTCTAATTTTTCTATAACTTTTCTTCCTGCTTCCTCTCCGCCTTCTACACCAAATCCTAAGATGCCTGCGAAGTGGTCTTTAAGGTATTTTTTGTTGATTTCATAGGTTGGATGTGATTCCAATCCAGGATAGTTAACCCATTTTACTTTAGGGTGTGATTCTAAGAATTTTGCTACTTTTAGAGCATTTTCAGAGTGTCTTTTTACACGTACATCCAAGCTTTCAAGCCCTTGCAGGAAAATGAAGCTGTGTACTGGTGCTTGGGTTGCTCCAAGATCTCTTAAAAGTCTTGCTCTTGCCCTTACTGTAAATGCAATGTTTCCAAGTCCCGGCACATCTCCGAATGAATCCCAGAATACTATTCCATGGTAACTTGGATCCGGGCTGGTAAAGTTTGCAAACTTGCCGTTTCCCCAGTTGAATTTACCTGAATCGACGATATATCCTCCGACTGCAGTACCGTGACCGCCGACATATTTGGTTGCGGATGCTGCAATGACATCAGCCCCATGTTCCAATGGCCTTACCAATCCTACACCGACAGTGTTGTCCACAATCAATGGAATGTCATGTGAGTGTGCGATTTCTGCAAGTGCTTCAAAGTCAGGGACGTCCAATTTAGGGTTTCCGATTGATTCGACATAGATTGCCTTGGTCTTTTCATCGATTGCATCTTCAAATGCCTGTAAATCTTGAGAGTCAACGAACTTGACTTCCCTTGCAAGATCCCTGAAAGTGTAATTGAATAATTGGTATGTTCCACCGTAAAGGTTGTCTGCTGAAACGATGTTGTCTCCAGGTTCGGTTACGTTTAATATTGCATATGAAATTGCTGCAAGACCACTTGATGTTGAAATACCAGAGTTACCGCCTTCGATAGCAGCAATTCTTGCTTCAAATACATCACTGGTAGGGTTAGTTAATCTGGAATAAATTTGTCCAAATTCTTGAAGGGCGAATCTTCTTGCAGCCTCGTCAGAGTCTTTAAATACATATGAAGTGGTTTGATAAATCGGAACCGCCTGTGCCCCTGTTGCGGGGTCTGGAGTTTGTCCTGCACGTACGCCTAATGTTGCCAATCTGTAATTTTTATCTGTCATTAATAATCACCTTTATAATTGATTTCAGTAAAATATATCACGTGTTATATTCACTATATAACAATTGTTATTGTTAATATATAAATGTTTTGGTATGCCTAAAAATACCAACTCAAAAATAGACGAATAAGATAAACTTATTCTGTTATAACATGTGTTATTTTTAGTATATAAAGGTTGTTATATTTATTAAAAGAAATATTTAAAAAAAAGTATAAAAAAGAGAGATGAACTCTCCTAATCATTTATCTCATAACCTAAACTTTGTAGGTCTGATCTGATTTTATCAGATAAATCATATTGTTTGTTAGCTCTCAATTCAGATCTAACTTCTGAAATCAATTCAAGCAAATCATCGGAACCTGCATTGACTTCTTCAGATACAAAGCTAACACCGAAAATATGAGCTGCATCATCTAAAAATGCTTTAATAGCAATTTTATCTTCAACACCCAAATTATCTAATTCATTTTTAGAATCATTAATCAAACCAAAGATAGCTGCAATAGCCTTTGGAGTATTGAAGTCATCATCCATACTGTCAAAGAATTCAGTTGTCCATTTATCCAATACTTCATAGTCAGATTCAAATTCCTCTGTAACTTCAACATCTAAAAGGTCATAGTATTTTCTGATTCTGTCCAAGCTTTTTTCGGATTGGTGAAGTGAATCTTTTGAAAAGTCAATCGGACTTCTGTAGTGGGTTGACAAAACAAAGAACCTGAAGGTTTCGGCTTCATAATCCTTAAGCAAATCACGGATAGTGATGAAGTTATTCAAGGATTTTGACATTTTTTCTCCATTAACGTTTAAAAATCCTGTGTGCAGCCAGAATTTGACCATTGGAGCTTTGCCTGAAACAGCTTCCATTTGAGTGATTTCCGCTTCGTGGTGTGGGAATATTAAATCTAATCCTCCACCGTGGGCATCGTATTGCGGACCGAAGTAGTACTCGGTGATTGCAGTATCTTCAATGTGCCAACCAGGCCTTCCGTCTCCCCATGGGGATGGCCAGGTAGGCTCGTCTACGCCTTCACGTTTTTTCCATAATGCAAAATCCTGAGGGTTTTTCTTGGTTGTATCGGCCAAATCCCTGTGGGATTCAAGCTCTTCAACATTCCTGTTTGACAATTTACCGAATTCAGGGAATTTGTCAATTTCAAAGTAAACCCCATCTTCGGTTTCATAGGCAAAACCCTTATCAATCAATCTTTGAATCTGATCCAAAATTTCATCAACATGGTCGGTTGCTCTTGCAAATAGATTAACGCCATTGACGTTCAATTTGTTCATGTCTTCAATGTATCTTTTCTCAAACTTGCGAGCTAATTCATTTGCTGGAATTCCGCTTTCCTTTGACCTGTTAATGATTTTATCATCAATATCAGTGATATTTTGAATATAAAATACGGCATATCCGCTGTATTCCAAATATCTTTTTATTGTATCAAAGGAAATGTATGTTCTTCCATGACCTATATGAGCATCATCATAAACGGTAGGACCGCAAACAAATAAGTTAACTCTATTTTTATTAATAGTTTCAAAAGTCTCTTTACTACGAGTTAAAGTTGAATAGACGTCCATAAAAAATAACCTCGAAAAATAGTAATTGTAAAAGGCAAGTGAGGGATTTGAACCCCCGTATCATGGTCTGCAGCCACGCACCTAAGCCACTCGGTAAACTTGCCATTAAAATAATAGGATATTAAAATATTGGTTATTAATAGTTTAAATAGTTTACTATAAATCCCAATATTTTTAGCAATTACTAGCTTCGGAACCTAAACAAGATTGGCAATCCTCACCAAGCTCAGACTTGTCAATGTTAAGCTGCTCCAAAACATCTGCAGTTTCAACATGTTTGCATATTGCGCATGTCCTTCCAATCAATTGGGCTTTTGTAGCTGTTCCGTCTGCCAATTCTTGGGCAAAGTCCTGAATCATTTTTCTGACATTGTCATCGAGCTTGATTCCGCTTCCACGTTTATCAGTAATATATTGTGATACCGCAGGCTGAGTAATGTCCATGAGTTCAGAAACATCTTTCTGCCTCATTCCTAAATTTAAAAGTTCCTTTGCTAATTCTGATCTAATAGCTGGTATTACATACCATACAACGATTTCACAAGGTGGTTTCATAAAAAATCCCTTCTATTTTTTAAACAAATCCTCTAATTCTTCTTGTTCATCTCGAATATCATCTGTTAAGCAAATCTCATTTTTCTCAAATAAGATTCTGATTTGTTGATCATTTTCTTTGAGGTGTTTTTCAAGAGTTCTGATTGCATCAGCAACAGGGTCTGGAAGTTTTCCGTGGTTAAGGTCAACTTCTTTGTAGGAAACTCCTTTACATTTGACAATACGGCCTGGAACACCAACACAAGTTGATTCCGGAGGAACATCCTTCAGCACAACAGCACCGGTACCTATTTTGGAGTATTCCCCAATAGTAATGTTACCCATTACCTTAGCGCCGGCACCAACGATTACTCCGCGCTCAAGTGTCGGGTGTCTTTTGGTTTTTTCAGTACTGGTACCGCCAAGAATCACTCCTTGATAAAGCAATACATCATCACCAACTACCGCTGTTTCTCCAACAACAACACCCATTCCGTGATCAATGAAAACTCTTTTACCAAATGTTGCGCCAGGATGAATTTCAATTCCTGTGATAAATCTTGCTAAATTGGAATTCATACGAGCTAAAAGCTTTAAAGAATGATTCCATAGCCAATGACTTACCCTATGGAACAATAGAGCATAAAATCCAGGATAGCACAAGAAAATCTCTAATGTAGATCTGGCAGCCGGATCCTTTTGTTTAATAGCTTTGATTTCATCCCTTAAATCTTGAAACATTTGATATACCTCTAAAGTTTACAATTAAAATATTATAACATATGGTATATATAGTTATTCTTATTCAAATAACCAGTCTACGGAGAGATATCTTTCACCATTGTCCGGTAAGATAGCTATTATTCTTTTACCTTTGTTTTCTTCTTTTTTAGCTAATTCTAAAGCAGCCCAAGTTGCAGCTCCAGAGGATATGCCTGAGAATATACCTTCTTCACGAGCAAGTGCAAGTAAAGTGTTTCCTGCATCTTTATTTGCAACCGGAATGATTTCATCGATTACGCTGGAATCATAGATTGAAGGAACAAATCCTGCACCGATACCTTGGATTTTGTGAGGTCCTTTTACACCTTTACCTAAGGTTTGGGAATCTTTCGGTTCAACTGCAACTATTTTAACACCTGGAACTTCTTCTTTCAATACTTTACCGATTCCAGTAATTGTTCCACCAGTACCTACACCACCAATTACAATGTCAACTTTTCCTTCAGTGTCTCTTAAAATTTCTTGGGCAGTGGTTTCAGCATGGATTTTTACGTTAGCAGGATTGTCGAATTGACCTAAGATAATAGATCCCTCAGTTTCCTCGTTAAGTTCCTTAGCTTTTGCAATAGCTCCACCCATTCCATCAGCACCAGGAGTTAAGACAATTTCCGCACCTAAAACGCTCACGAATTTCCTTCTTTCAATGGACATGGTTTCAGGCATAGTTATAATTAATTTATAACCTTTTGCAGCTGCCGCAAATGCAAGACCAATACCTGTGTTTCCACTGGTAGGTTCGATAATGGTTGCACCAGGCTTAAGCAAACCTTTTTCTTCTGCATCTTCAATCATTGCAACTGCAACCCTGTCTTTTACACTTCCGGTTGGGTTGAATGATTCTACCTTTACATCTACTTCCGCTTCTAAGTCTTTAGTTAAATTGTTTAATCTTACAATTGGAGTGTTTCCAATAGCATCTGTAATGCTGTCTAAAACTCCTCTTTTTAATTCTGGAATATTTGCCATAATTTGATTCTCCTATATATTTATATGTTTTAAGGCATATTAAAGGGTTATTTTAAAAAGTTATATAACACTTGTTATTATAACTATTGTTATATAACATTGTTTTAGTTTATAAATGTTTTGGTATGACTAAAAAAATAGTATTTTAAAAGATATCAACATGCCTACCATTGTTGATTCTTTCTTTAATTTCATCTTCTTTTTTGGTGTTTGGTCTTTTCATTTCTTTTAAGAATAATTCGGCTTCTTTTCCCCTTAATATTGGGGTTGTAGCGATTGGTTTTGCCATATAGATTACCTCTCTAATTTTCATCTATATTGCTTTTACTAAAATAATCGCAAATATCAGTACAAGGACAAATCTCGCATTGAGGCCCTATTGGTTTGCAGATATTCTGGCCGAATTGAACCATCAAATCATTCAGTTTAATCCATAAATCCTCAGGAGCGATTTTGCAAAGCTCAACCTCAGTATCTTCAGGATCTTTCGTATCCACCAAACCCAACCTGTTTGAAATCCTGTGAACATGAGTATCAACCGGAATTGCAGGAAGCTCAAAGGCAAACACCATCACGCAATTAGCGGTTTTTCTGCCGACACCCGGAAGCTTGACAAGCTCCTCTACAGTATCCGGAACTTCACCGCCGTATTCGTCAATCAAAATCTGTGAAACCTCCTGGATTCTACCTGCCTTAACATTATAAAAGCCAGCCGGCCTGATTAACTCCTTAACGTCATCAATTGGAGCGTCCACAACTTCATAAATGTCCTTATATTTAGAGAATAAGTTTTCAGTAGCCTGATCGGTATTTTCATCCCTTGTTCTTTGAGACAAGATTGTCCTGACCAATACCTTGTAAGGGTCATGGTCAAGAAAAGTCCTAATTTCAAAGGTATTTTCCAGCTGATTTATAAGTTCAATTACCCTTTCTTCCTTATTCATCATACCAACTCCAATTCAAATCCTAACTGTGCCATTGACTCAATGAAATTCGGGAAGGAAACATCAAATACTTCTCCGTTTGTTATTTCAATGTCATGCTTTAGGCCAATCAATGAAAACGCCATTGCCAACCTGTGGTCTCCATGAGAGTCGACAACACCTGAGGTGACTCCTCCTGTTATGCTCATTCCATCTTCCCTTTCTTCCAATTTGCAGCCTAATTTCTCAAGCTCTCTGCAGGTTGTATCGATTCTATCAGTCTCTTTTACTCTTGCATGAGCAACACCTGTGATATTGGTCGTTCCTTCAGCCATTGCAGCCAGAACAGCTACGGTAATCAACAAATCCGGAGCATTGGATAAATCCACATCAATGGCTTTCAGATTGCCGTCAGAACCGATTTCAACATAGTCCTCACCTCGAACGACCTTAGCGCCCATAGCCTGTAGAATGTCTAAAATATATTTATCTCCCTGTTTGGAATTTCTAAATAAATTCTTGATTTTAGCTTTTCCGCCGTTGATGGCTATCAATGCCAAAAGATAGGATGCTGATGAATAGTCCCCCTCAACAGTATAATCGCATGCAGTATAATCCTGTTTTCTAACCTTAAACTCATCAATCCTGCAGCTTTGATGCTGCTTATCGCAACTTTCATGCTTTAAATAATAACCTTTAAGCGTTTTGACGCCGAATTTCCTCATGATGTCCAATGTCATGTTGACATATGGCCTTGATTTGAATTCAGGCAAAACGTATAATGTAACGCCCTCTTCAGACAAAGGTGATGATATAAGAATTGATGATATGAACTGTGAGCTGACATTACCATAAATGTTGGTCTCACCGCCGAAATATCCTGGCTTAATCAGTATAGGTGCCTGATCATTGCCCTTCAATGATTCTGTCTCTACACCTAAAGGCTGCAGTGCACCCATCAGCAAGCCCATAGGCCTGGTTTGCAGGGAATCATCACCAGTTAAAGTAACCTCATTATCACTTAAGGCAGCTACAGAAGTCATCAGCCTTAAGGTAGTTCCTGAATTTGCCAGATCGATTGGAGTTTCACTTGAATTATGCAGTTTCCCGCCAGTACCGACAACCTCCAAACACTCGTCAGTCCTGTTTATTTTAGCCCCTAAGGCTTCGCAAACTCTAATGGATGCCAATGTGTCTTCCGAATAAAGCATGTCATAAAGTCTTGAAGTACCTTTTGCAAGTGAAGCCAAAATGACTGCCCTGTGAGAATAACTTTTGGAAGGGGGCGCCTTTACAACTCCTCCGATTTCTGAAATATTTTTTACCTTAAGAATCATTCTATCAATAATATTTTTAGTTAAAATTAATAATATATTTAACTATGAACGAAATAGAAAAAATGAACGCAGGACTTGAATACTGCTACGATGATGAAGAAATCTCCTTAATGAAACTAAGAGCAATCGAAAATGCCAATATTTTTAATTCGCTTGATGAAGATGATTTAGAAAAACAGCATGAGGTTCTAACTGCCATTTTAGGTTCGGTGGGTGAGAAGGTTTGGATAGCTAAACGATTCTGTTTCGATAACGGCAAAAACATTTTCATAGGAAATAACTTTACAGGAAACTTTAACTTAACTATTCTAGATATCAAAGAAGTTTATATTGGTGATAACGTAATGATTGGCCCTAATACAACAATAACTACTGTAACCCATCCGCTTTCACCTAAAGGCAGGCGCGAACATCTGGCTCAAGCAAGTGAAATAACAATCGGCAATGACGTGTGGCTAGGTGCCAATGTAACCGTTCTTCCAGGCGTCACTATTGGAAACAATGTTGTAATTGGTGCGGGGGCAGTTGTAAACAAGGATATCCCGGACAATTCACTCGCAGTCGGCGTTCCGGCAAAAGTTATCAAAGAACTTGAAAATGATTTATAAATAACATAACAACAAAGTATATATTAACTAGGTTGTGTTATTATGGATGCCGTTACCAAAGAAAAATTGAAATTAGCACAAAGATTCAAAAAGGAAAACAAAAATGACGAAGCTGAAGAGATTTATAAAGAATTTTGGGAAAAATCACCCGAAGCATTCTCTGAATTCGATAAAACCTCTTTCAGTTGGGTTTTATACAACAAACACATCAAAAACAATGAGGACATCGATGAAATATGTGAAAATGCCGAGTTGATTACAGAAATTAAAAAACAGCAAAACCAATCAATAGACAGCAAATATCCATGTCCATATACATTATCCATTTTAAAGGTTCTTGAAGCATTGAATAAGAACAATGACTTCGAAGAGGTTGTGATGTGGGCTGAAAAAATCAACCCTGATTATTTAAGTGCAAAAGCAAGCGAGTTTAATGGAAGAAAATATCCTTCAAACAAAGAGAAATACTACAGCCAATTGACCAAAGCCCTCTTAAAACTCGACGACATTGATACATGCTATGAACTATCAAAAGAGGCACTCCAATTGGAAGAGCTGACTGATGATACCTGGTTTAACTGGAGATTGGCTAAATGCGCCAACGAATTGGGTGAATATGATGAAGCGATTGATTATCTTAAAAAGATGATTGCAAAAAAACCTGATTGGTTTGTGAAAGCTGAAATGGCTAACAGCTATTATTTCAAAGGAGACTTTGAAAACTCCCTATCCTATGCAATTGATGCAGTTTTAACCCCTGCTCCAAGCGAAAGCAAAGTAAATGTTTACTCCTTAATTGCCGATTTGATTGAAGACAAATATCCTGAAGAAGCACTGAAACACAGATATCTGGAATACAGCATTAGGCTCAACAAGGAATGGAACATTGAAGATAGGCTAAAAGAGGAAATAGAAAATGCCGGCCTAGATACTGAAAATACAGAATACTGGAAAATCGAAAAGGAGCTTAAAGGTTTTTGGAATGAATTGAAATACAAAGACCAAGATGTGCAATACGGAATAATCAGTAAAATTTTGCCTCACGGAAAAGCCGGATTCATTCAAGCGGAAGATGGAAAATCTTATTACTTTAAAAAATATGAATTTAAAGGCCCTAAAGATGAATTTTGTGAAATGACTAGTGTCAGTTTCTATCTTGAAGAAGGATTTGATAAAGCAAAAAATGAAGTGAAAATGAATGCTGTAAATGTTAATACAATTTAATTAATGTTCAGAATAGCTATTTTTAATAGCTATTAACTATTTTTTTAAAAAAAAGAAATTTGAGAAGTAATTATCTAATTACTTCAACAATCATGTCTAATTTTTCGGATTGTAGGATATCAACCTTTTTACCTGATGCTCCAACAATCTCCTTTTTGATGTTCAACATGTCTTCAGGCACTACAATATCGCCGATTGCAAGTTCATGGTTTTCCTCTAAAACAGAACCTATTTCATCAATGCCAGTTGATTTTAGATAACCTATGATTTTGCCGGCGTCCTTTTTGAATGTCGGTCCGATTTGAGACATGTCAGGTTCCACTTCAATGATTTTTTCATGAACTTCAGGTTTTCCTTGGCTAATGGTCAAGTCCTTGATTTTTAGGGTACCTCTAATGTCATCATCGAATTCATTGAAGATTTCGACTAATGAGTCATCGGAAGTGAATACATTGACTTCGGCCAATTCCGCATTCAATGGGATTTTGGAAGCTGATTTAAATCTTCTAACTTCGTCAATCAATTCAACAGTGGTCTCACCTTTAACTTCCATTTCTTCACTGATTAGCTCATCATAGACTTCAGGCCATAAAGTTGTGTGGATTGATTCATCTGAGAAGTATTGATATACTTCCTCTGTGAAGAATGGTGCAATCGGAGCCAATAGCTTCAAGGATGTTTCAACAACTGTCCTTAATGTGTATTTTGCAGCTCTTCTTGATTCATCGGAGACATCTGTGTATAATCTGTATTTTACTGCTTCGATGTATTCATCACAGAAATCATGCCAGAAGAACCTTTCGATTGAAGTGATTGTTTCTGCAAAGTTGTAGTCTGCAAATGCATTGTCTACAGTAATGTTGAGGTTATTGAGTTTTGATAAAATCCACAAATCGATTGGACCGAGATTATCCTTAACATCTTCATATGACACCTCTTCATCAAAGATTTGCATACTGATGAATCTGAACGCATTCCAGAACTTTCTGAGGAATCTGTATCCATGCTTGATGTCTTTCCAATCGAATATTACATCAGATCCAGGCACACTGTTTGCAGCCCAAGTTCTTAAAGGGTCAGCACCGTATTTTTCAATGACCTCTTCAGGACCTACAACGAATTCAGGTCTTGATTTACTCATTTTGTTTCCGTCTTCACCGAATACCATACCGTTGATTACAATGTCATCAAACGGTTTCTGGCCAGTTAAGGCAATGCATCTTAATGTAGTGTAGAATGCCCATGTACGGATAATGTCGTGTCCTTGCGGACGGATATTTGATGGGAAATGATTAATGTAATCTTCATCAGGCCATCCTGCGATGGATAGTGGTGAAATGGATGAATCCATCCATGTGTCCAATACATCAACTTCAGGAATAAACTCTTCACATCCGCATTCGCATGCATGTTTTGGCTTGTCTACGGTTGGATCAATTGGTAAATCTTCAACATCAGGCAATATTACGGCACCGCAGTCTTTACAGTACCATACTGGAATAGGGGTTGCAAATATTCTTTGTCTTGAGATACACCAGTCCCATTCCATGGAATCTGCCCAGTTTACCATACGGGATTTCATGTGGTCTGGCACCCATCTCATTTCATCTGCTGCGACTTTGGTTTTTTCAATCAAATCTCTTACTGCAACAAACCACTGTTCCTTAAGAAGAATCTCAACAGGAGTTTTACATCTCCAGCATTGCCCGACATTTTGGTCAACTTCTTCTTTTTTCAACAGGTAACCTTCAGCGTCCAAGTCTTCAATGGTTTGCTTTTTACAGCTTTGCAAGTCCATTCCTTCATATCTTCCGGCAGCCGCTGTTAATGTGCCTGTGTCATCAATAACGTCAATGACTTCCAAATCATATTTTTGAACCCAGCTTACGTCAGTTTTATCCCCAAAAGTACAAATCATTACTGCACCTGTACCGAATTCAGGATCTACCTCTTCATCTGCAATGATTTTTACCTTTTGATGTGAAAGAGGTACTTCAACATATTTTCCCAATAAATGAGTGTATCTTTCATCTTCCGGGTGGATTACAACAGCCACACAAGCGGACATCAATTCCGGACGGGTGGTTGCAATTAAAATACCTTCCTCTTTAGGGTCAGCCTGCTTGCCTGAACTTTGAGAGGATGCAATATCATCATAGGAATCTTCAACAGCAGGTGGGAAATTAACATAGTTTAAAAATGTGGTGTTGTCTGAGTATTCGACTTCCGCAAAAGCGATAGCTGTCTCACAACGTGGACACCAATTTACCGGATGCTTTCCTTGATAAATCAATCCGTCTTCATACATTTTTAAAAATGAGTATTGGGTTTTTCTCATATATTCCGGAGTCATTGTAACGAACTCACGAGTCCAATCCTGTGAATAACCCATCGCTTTCATGTCAGCTTTCATGCTTGCAATGTTTTTAGAGGTTAACTCAATACAATACTCCCTGAATTGTGCTCTTGAAACATCATTTTTCTTAATGTTGTAGGTCTCTTCAACTTTCACTTCAGTTGGAAGACCGTGGCAATCCCAGCCCTGTGGGAATAAGACATCAAATCCTTTTTGTCTTCTGTATCTTGCGTTCATATCAATGTAAACCCAATTAAGGACGTGGCCTAAATGAATTGCGCCTGTTGGGTATGGTGGGGGAGTGTCGATAACATATCTAGGACGAGACCCGTCTCCAATGTATTTGTAGACGTTTTCATCTTCCCATTTCTGCTCCCATTCACTTTCTTTTTTAAAGTCATAGTCTTTAGGAATCTCTTGGTTTGACATAAATTTTCTCCTAATAAATATAGATAAAAATAATATTATTAGATATGTAGTTTATTATTTAAAAATATTAAGTAAAAATATCAAATATAGATAAGTATATTATATAATAAAATCAAATTATTAATATTATCAATTAATAAAAAGGACTGTTGAAAAATGAACTTGATATGGTTTTATGTTGCTATTGTATTGGCTATAAGTGATATATTGCACACTACACTCATGTGGAAAGTTCTAAATAACTTTTACATAGTACTGGGCGGTTTAATCCAGCAATCTACACATTCCACATGGCAGACTTGGGTAGTGCATGAGATAATGGAAGCGGGATTCCATTTTGTAGTCATATCAGTAGTTTTCTTGAATCCAACTATCGGAATTCTAGCGGCCCTGATTCATTTTGTAGTAGATGTAACCCATACCGTTTTCATACGCAACATGGGCGAATTAGAACATAGAGCACTGCACTTCGTTGTAGAGTCTCTATTTTTCATTTTACTCTTTGGATTTTAAAAAAATATTTAATGGAGTTATTAAATGCCAGTTATTACATTCAAGTATCAAGATTTGAAAGATTTAGGAATAGATATGGATAAGGATGAGCTAATAGACACTTTACCTATGATGTCTAGTGATATTGAAGACTTTGATGATGAGGAAATCAAAGTTGAATTCTTCCCTAACAGACCTGATAACCTGTCTGTCGAAGGAGTAGCCAGATCCTTTAAAGGATTCATTGGCCAAGAAGTCGGTTTTCCGGATTATAAAGTCGAAGAATCTGGGGAAGTTGTCGTTGTAGATGAAGATGTTGCAAATATCAGACCTTACATTGCATTTGCAAAGATTGATAATGTTGATTTTACTGGCGATAAACTCAAATATATCATGGACTTCCAGGAAAACCTCCACTGGGTAATCGGAAGGGACAGGAAAAAAGTGGCCATCGGTATCCATAACGCTGATGTTGTTGAAGCTCCATTCAAATACATTGCTACACCAAAAGATGCAAATGCATTCGTTCCTTTGGAAAAAGATACTGAAATGACTCCTGATGAAATCCTCACCGAACATGACAAGGGTAAGGCTTATGCCCATTTGATAGAAAATTTCGATAAATATCCATTGATTCTTGATAAGGACGACAATGTTTTATCAATGCCTCCAATCATCAACGGTGAACTGACCAAAATCAAGGAAGATACCAAAAACGTTATTGTTGATGTAACCGGAACTGATGAAAGGGCAGTAAATCAAGCTTTAAATATTATCTGCTGTTCCTTTGCAGAAGTCGGAGGTCAAATCAAAAGCATGGAAGTTCAATATGCTGACAAAACTATCGTAAGCCCTGATTTGACTCCTCAAGAGATGAATGTTCATGTAGATACTGCAAATGAACTCATTGGTGGAACAGACCTTACTGCAGAAGACATTAAGGAACTGTTGTTCAAAGCCCGTTTTGACGCTGAAATCATCGATGACAATGAAGTAAAAGCCATTATTCCCGCATACAGGGTAGACATCTTGCATGAAGTCGATATCGTTGAAAACATAGCAGTGCAATACCACATCAACGATGTAGTGGCAAAGCTTCCAGACATCAATACCGTAGCATACGAAAACAACTGGTTTAAGGCAGAAGGAACCATCCGTGAAGTAATGATTGCATTAGGCTTCCAGGAAGTAATGAGTTTGATGCTTACAAACGAAGAGGCACATTACGAAAAGATGAACCAGCCGGAAGAAGATCATGTGCAGGTTGCAAGACCAATTACCATTGACAGAACCATGATCAGAACCAGCTTAATCAATAGCCTGATGGAATTTTTAGAAGACAACAAACATGAAGACTTGCCTCAAAAAATATTCGAAATAGGAGATGTCTTATACCTTGATGAAACAAAGGAAAACAAAACAAGAACTTCTAAAAAATTGGCTGCATTGGTTTGCCATTCTACCGCTAACTTTACTGAAATAAAATCAATTGTAACAAGCGTCTTAAGCAATTTGGGTTATTCAATGGAAATATCTGACAGTGAAAACAAGACTTTCATTGAAGGAAGGGTTGCTGACGTTACCGGTGAAGCCGAAAAAGGAATAATCAAAGGATTCTTTGGAGAAGTTTCACCTGAAGTGATTACCAATTTCACATTGGAATATCCTGTAATCGCTTTTGAAATCGAATTCATTAACAAATGAATTCCTTAATTTTCTTTTTTTCAATACCACAATTTTCTCATCTGCACTTCAGTTTGGGAGAAATTACTCACCACTGGCGAACTATCATAATTATTGAAAATCAGTATCAGAATCAATAAGAGGATTATGATAATTATTAAAATTATTGTCCATTTCTTCAATTATTCACCAACCATTGTCAAAGTTATTGTTCTTGAGCTTCTTGGTCCATCTAATTCGATGAAAAAAACTGATTGCCATGTGCCTAAGTCAAGTTTTGAATTTTTTACTGGCAGACACTCGCTTGAAGAAAGCAAAAATGATTTCAAGTGTGACTTTGCATTATTGTCAATCCTGTCATGCTGATAGCTGTATTTATCTGTAACAAGATTTGAAAGCATGAATTCAAAATCACTTAATAATCCTTGCTCATTTTCATTAACGACAATGGCTGAAGTTGAGTGTTTTGAGAAAATAGAAATGATGCCCTCATTAATATCAATCAATTCATTGATTTTAGAAGTGATATCTATAATTTCAAAGTTTTTGTTAGTATTGATTTTTAAAGAATGAGTTTTGACTGTCATTAATAATAATTAGTAATTTCTAATATAAAAAAAGAAAGGAAAATTCTATTCAAATTCATCCATATCATATTTGCTTCTATATCCATAGATTAGGCAACCCATTAGAGATACAATAGCCAATACGACAAGACCTGAGGTGTTTGTAAGTTCTTTAGAAGTTGTAACTGGAGGAACAATTTCATATGCTTTTCCTTCCTTAGAAGCATCACCGCTTCCAGTATCTCCAGCATCCAAATCTCCATTAGATAATGCGTCCTTGCCCATATCTGAAGTATCTTGAGATGGAATATCGGAACTGTTTGTTCCATAATTGCCGGATTCATCTGAATTTGCTATATGGGATCCTGAAGAATTTCCTCCATTGGAGTTTCCTTGATAATTTGAATTCCCATTAACATCAGAAGTTCCATCATCCCCATTATAACTTTGAGAACCAGTTTCCCCATCGGATGAAGAAGATCTTGAATCTGTGGATTCACCTTGCTCTCCAGAAGCCTTATAATCATATTTATAGAACTCACCAGCAATTTGAACCCGAACATCATGGTCAACTGTTGGATCCAAATCTTTAACGACAGTTGCTTGACCATCATTGACTGTAACGGTATACTGATTTCCATCAACTTCAACGGTTGTTTGGAATGTTGCAAATTCATTGACAGCCCTTCCTGAAGAATCCCTTAGCTGAAGGGTTAAAGTATTACTGATTGATAATGTATCCAAATTCATCAGTGAAGCTAAAAGTCTTGGGCATACAAATGTATTTGATGGGTCATTGGAATCATACCAGTTCTGTCCCATTTCATAATTTTCGTTTTCCCAATAGTTCTTAGCCTGGAAGAATTCATTGTGTGCCAAATAGTTATATTCCACTTTAAGTATTGATTTTCCAGAACTTTTAAATCCACTACCCAATAAAAAACCGTTACCTGTTTCAAATCCTCCCATACTGGAACGAGGATCCTTTCTATTGCTGGTCATTGAGTTTGATTTGACTTCCTCATAGGATGATGTGGAATTGATATAAATACCATTGGTATTTTCGTAAACATCGTTTCGATTAATCAAGTTATAGGAAGACACCCCATTTACAGTAATACCATTTAAGCCATTATGGTGAATTGTATTATTAGTAATATTACAATAATACATGTTTGCAGCTTCAATACCTGATTTCTTATTGTAGGAAATATGGTTGCTTTCGATTAGGCTGCTTGCAATATTTTGAAGCTTTAAACCATCGCCTTTGGCTTTTGAAATATCATTACTGGATATGGTGATTTTATCAGAATTTTTTACCAACAGACCATTTGTTCCGCCAACAACGTTATTGCCTTTAATTTTTACATCCTTTGTATTATCAACAACAACACCATAATCGCTAGCAGAAGCAATAATTGTTATGCCTGACAATACGCTTCCCGCACTATTGGGTGTAAAATAAAATCCAAAAGTTTTGTCTATTCCTAAACTCTTGGCTTTATCAGTTATCAGACCAGATGCGTAAACTATGCTATTATTTTTGGAGATTATGTTCAGCTTTTTGTCTACAACCAAAGAGATATTATTATATTCCTCATCGGTGAATTCAAAAGTGTCCCCATCATTTGCATTATCAAACTTTAGCTGAATATCATCATTTGACAAATTGGATGTTATTGTGTTATACGCATCTCCACTAGAAAGAATAGTCATATTGTTATCCTGAACATCCATAGCATGAGCTGGAGAAAGCAAGAATAAAAACAATAATGATATGAAAAAAATATTAAATGCTTTTTTATCCATATTAAAAACTTCCTAGTGATTATTTTTATAATTAATGGTAATTTCATTTATAAATAAAAAAATTATCCAATTATATTTATTTTATTAACGAATTATATTTTGATGCCTAACATATATAAATTTAACTTATATAACAATGATTATATTTAGAAATCACAACGATATAACCATAATTACAATAAAAAAAATATATTAACATTGTTATATCAACATTTAAAGACATTTCAATTTAAATAATATAAAAATCAATATAAAATTAATTACTTATCGATAAAATTTTTCATATTTATAAACTTAAGTAATTAAATAAAATCATTGAAAAGAGGAAAATTATGAATAAAAAGAGTTTAATATTGGCTATCTCGTTAATATTAATCGTATTTTTAAGTGCAAGCATTGTATCTGCAGAAACTGTAGCAGATGACGATAGTACAGATAGTGATATTCTAGAAGTAGAAAATACTGATGTATTGACTGCAACTGAAGTTACAATTAATGTTACTGACACCAATGATCAAATTCAAGAAAAGATAAACAGTCTTAATGATGGAGACACTCTAAACTTCGAAAAAGGAGAGTATAAGAATGTTTCCCTATATGTAAATAAGAGCATTACAATCAATGGTAATGGTGCAACACTATACGGCTATGACAAATTATCAAACGCAACAATAAACCCAATAATCCAAAATAAAACAACTGATGGAGGATATGCTATTACCAATCTTGCAACATTATATATCCTTAAAACAGACGGTTTAGTTTTAAAAGATATAAATATCGTTGCTGGTGCGAACAGCGGAACAGACAAGGGGGCTGATTCCAGATACAGCAACTGTGTAATCTACAATTATTACTCAAATAACACAAAAATTACAAACACAACAATTGACGGATGTTCCTGGGGTATTTGGCTTCAGAATTGTGCCGATACTATTGTAGAAAATAATAAAGTCATGAATCAAGGAATTACAGGGATTTTCAGTTTCCAATCACCAAGAACCACTATAAAAAATAATACTGTAAAAAACGCTAAAAACCATGGTATTGATGTAAGGCATGGTCTTGGACCTGCTGCAAAAATATTAAACAATACCGTTATTGGTTCCAAAGAAGGTATTTACTTGTTACACTCAGCAAAGCATACTGTAACCGGAAATACAATAATTAACTGTACTTTAAGTTCAATTACATGTTGTGGTGCCAGCCATATTACAATTAAAAATAATAAATTACAAAATTCAAGAATAGGTATTCTTTTAGGTGGAGGTGCACCTGTCGGAGGTACCTATACCGGATACAACAATATCACAATTGGTGAAAACGAATGGAAATTAGATCAGTTACCAATGCCACCATCCTTTGTATTCTATGTTGCTGAAGCAAAAGGAGATTATGCAAGTACTGATGCAATGATGGGCACTTACACTGATAGCGGTTTATCCAATATAACCTATGTAGAGTATAATGGAATTGAAACTCCAAGCGAAGTTGTGGTTGATTATGGTGCTATTTTAAAACCTACTGGAACTAACGTGACAATAAGTTCTGGAATGAGCAACAGCCAAATTCAAGCAGCTATTGATGGAATGGATGATGGAGATACATTAATCTTTGAAAAAAATGCAGTATTAGAAGATATTTGCATTTACATAGACAAAAACATTAAAATAATTGGTAACAATGCAACTTTAAAAGGTTTAAGTACAGTGGATATAGATGCCATTCCTGAAAAAATAACTAAAAAGACTAATGAATCAGGATATGCAATTACATATAGTGCAGTATTATACTCTGTAAACAATACTGGTGCGGTCATTAGTGATTTAAACATTATTTCTAACTACCCCTCATATAACAAACCGGGTGAACGTGGATATACAACCGCATGTATCTATGCTGAAAACAGCAAAAACCTTACGGTTACAGGATGTAAAGTTAATGGCGCTTCTTGGGGTATTTTTGTTGGATATCAACAAAGAGGGTGTCCAAATTCAATTATTACAAACAACATTGTAACTAACCAATACACAACAGGAATTATTTGTTTTGGATCTAAAGAATCTATTATTATTAATAATACCGTAACAAATGCCAAAAACCATGGAATTGATGTGAGATTCAAAGCCGGTGGACAAAATGTTATTGTATTCAACAATACCGTTACCGGTGCAAAAGAAGGAATCTATCTATTGCATTCTTTTGGTCACAAAGTATATGGCAACACCATTTTAAACTCAAAAATTAGTTCAATCACATGTTACGGTTCAGGCAACGAATACATTTTTAATAATACATTAAGCGGAAGCAGAATTGCCATTCTACTTGGTGGTGAATATTATAATGTAACTATTGGTCAAAATACTTACAAACCAGATAAATTGCCATTCCCACCAACATTCGAAAACTATATCGTGCAAGCAGAATACAGATATGAAGGTTCAGAAAAAGTAAATGGAATATACAAAGATTCCCAAGCTGTAAACTTAACTGCAAATGATGTGACTGTTGGATACAAAAAAGGTACCTTTGAAATCACTTTAAAAGACAGTAAAGGAAAAGCAATTGCTAATAAAATTGTTACTGTTACAATTGCAGGCAATACATACAGTAATGTAACTGATGAAAATGGTATTGCATCTATTGCTTTAGCATTAACACCGGGAAACTACACAGCTACTGTACACACCGCAAGTGATTACTATAACAAAGCAGGTAATGCAGAAGCTACAATTGTTGTTAATGATGACAGAGTTAATAGTGCATTTACTGCTGCTGGAAAAACTGTTTACTTAAAAACTATTGTTTCAGGCTACAAATATTCAGTAACTCTCAAAGATGCTAATGGAAATGCTTTAGCTAATAAAAACATCAATATTAATTACAACGGTAAAAACTACAAAGCAACTACAAATGCTAATGGTGTGGCTACTGTAACTCTTAAAGCAACTGCTACCGGTTCCAAATATGCAACCATCAGCTTTGCCAGTGATGACACACACAAAGCAACCACCAAAAAGGTTACCATTAAAGTTACAAAACAAGCAACCAAAATTACTGCTGCTAAAAAGACTTTTAAAGCTAAAACAAAAACCAAAAAATACACTATTACTTTAAAAGCCGGTAAGACTCCTATCAATAAAGCTAAAGTTACCATTAAAGTTAAAGGTAAAACATACACAGCAACAACCAATAAATATGGTAAAGCTACTTTCAAAATTACCAAATTAACTAAAAAAGGTAAATACGCAGCTACTGTTAAATACACTGCAACCAAATACTATTCAGCAAGCAGTAAAACAGTTAAATACATTACAATAAAATAAGTAAATTTTATATTACTTATTTTCTTTTTCTTTTTTTTAAATTAAAAAAAAAATTAGTAATATTTTTTCTTCTGCTCAAATGCGACATACATTATAAATATTCCAATGATTATCAACACTATTTGCGGAAAGATTGCTGCAACAATAGCTGGAATGATGCCCAATTCTGCAAGCAGCCACAATACGCCATAGACTACAATCAAAGCCCCGAATGTGAAAGCTATCTTGTAACCTAATTCTTTCAAATCATATGGATCAAATAGAGGCATTTGACCACCTATAACTCTTTAGTTCCTTCAGGAGTTCCGACAATGACCTTGTCCACCATCTGTGAGAATATTCCATTTTCAACTACGCCAGGAATTGTATTTAAATCAATTTCCAAGTGCTCAGGTGATTCGATTTTGTCAAATTTGGCATCAATTACAAAATTGCCGTTATCTGTTATTACAGGACCGTCCTTTCTTTGGGCCATCCTTATTTCACATTTGGCACCCATGTCTTCAAGCTCTTGAATTACAACACGTGAAGCTTCAGGCAATACTTCAACAGGAACCGGGAAATTGCCTAACTGGTCTACACATTTTGACTCATCAACAATGACAATGAATTCCTTAGCGGCATAATCAACTATCTTCTCTTTAGTGTGGGCTGCTCCACCGCCTTTAATAAGATTGAACTCACTGTCTACCTCATCGGCACCGTCAACTGACAAGTCAATGTCGTGCTCTTCTAGGGTAGTGATTGGAATGTTCCATTTTTTCGCAATTAATAATGACTGGAATGATGTTGGAATGCCCATTACATTAATCCCTTCATCGGCAATTCTCATGCCCACCTTTTCAATGAAATAGTGTGTGGTTGAACCTGTACCTAGACCTAAAACCATTCCATCCTTTACATACTCAGCAGCCTTATAGCCTGCATTCTTTTTACTAGAATCATTACTGCTTGCACTTTTCATTATACCACAAATCCTAAAGTAAGTTTATTGAGTTTATAACCTTTTTTACATTCTTCCTTATGTTTTCCATTATTTTCCAAAACGATGCACTTATCGTTTTCAATCAAACCGTCAGGGAAACATAAATCATGACAGTCACATTTCTCATCACATTCAGGAGCATTATATGTAAATGTTGATCCTTCAAAAATGTTTTTAGAAGTGGTTAACACATCAATTTTAGCCCTATCGACTTCAACAGGAACAACAACCCCTTCAGCATGCAAAGGGCATTTCTGCTCATTGTCTTTAACGTCAGTTACAACATATTTCCTATTGAGTTCCAAGTTTCCAACACAGGATGATTTGAACCTGCACTCCTCACATTCAGGAGCAGGACCTAAAAAAACAAATTCTTGGCCTTTTTTTGCTAAATCTTTTCCAATTAATGTTATCATTAAATCACCTCTGTTTTTTGAGCTAATTCATAAGCTGCTTCTTTTGATATTCCATTGTCTCCTAAAATCGTATATCTTTCCGGCCTGATTTTATGAGCCATCATCAATGCTTCAATAATATCTTCATCTGCAATGCCTATTTCAGAAGCCTTTGTTGGAGCTTGAACTGCTTCAAGTGCATCTTTAATGGCTTTCCAATCCCCTCCGTGAAGATACATCATCATTATTGTACCGATACCGCATTGTTCACCATGCAGGGCAGGCTTGTCCAGAATCTTATCCAGTGCATGTGAGAAAAGGTGCTCGGATCCGCTGGCAGGACGTGAAGAACCTGCAATGCTGATTGCCATTCCTCCGCTGAATAATGATTTCATGACAATACGGGCACTTGGTTCGAGATTAGGTTTGATATTTGCAATATTATCAGTGATTAAATGGGCAGACATTATTGATAATGCAGCTGCCGATTCGCTGAATGCCTCGTTTTTAAGCCTATGGGCCAATTCCCAATCTTTAATAGCTGTAAAATTAGCAATTAAATCAGCACATCCTGCAGCCAACAATCTAAATGGAGATTGAGCCAAAATTTCAGAATCTGCAATAACCGCTATTGGGGAGTGGGCCCTAACAGATATTGAAGTATCAGGATTTTTTATTGAAGCCATAGGAGATACAATACCATCATGTGAAGCGGTTGTTGGCATAGATACAAAATATACTCCTCTATTGAATGAGGATAGCTTTGCTACATCAATAACCTTTCCTCCACCAACACCCAAAACGGTAGTTTCAGGAGTAATCAATTCTTCAACTTCAGCTATTGATTCTTCAGATGCATTATCGACTTTGATAACATCATACTCGATATTGTCATTTTCAAGGCTCTCGATTACTGGTTTTGCACCTACATCATATGTATGAGCTCCAGTAACGATTAAAATCTTGTTATCTAAATGCAAAGATTTACAAATGGCTCCGGTCTTCTTGATAATGCCGGGATCAATGTAAACTTCACGAGGCATTTGTATTTTCCTTTCACTCATAAAATATCCCCTAATCTAATTATACATTACTATATATGTATCATAAAATTATAAATAACTTTTCTAAAAAAATCAAGTGCCATGGATTTCTGCAAATTTTAAAAATTAAATAACTTTAATATTAATTAAAAACAGATAGTTTAATGTTATAAAAATTATTTTAGGTGATATGGTGGAAAATTTTGACGAATGGTTTCATGATATTTTAGAAAAAGCGAATATTACTGATTCAAGATATCCTATCAAGGGAATGGCTATATGGATGCCATACGGTTTTCAAATAAGAAAACACACAATGAACATTGTTAAAAAACTATTGGACAAGGACCATGAGGAAGTCCTGTTCCCAATGCTCATTCCTGAAACCGAGCTTGCAAAAGAAGGGATACATGTTAAGGGATTTGAAGATGAAGTATACTGGATTACAAAAGGTGGTCAGACTGAACTGAACGAACAGCTGGCTTTAAGACCTACCAGTGAAACTGCAATGTATCCTATGTATGCATTATGGATCAGGTCACACATTGACCTTCCAATCAAATATTATCAAATCGTAAACACATTCAGATACGAAACTAAACACACCCGACCATTGATACGCGTAAGGGAAATTACAACATTCAAAGAAGCCCACACCGCTCATGCAACCAAAGAAGAGTCAGATGAGCAAATCCAAGACTTCATTGAAATCTATAAAGAGTTCTTTGATGATTTGGGAATTCCATACCTGATTTCCAAAAGGCCCGAATGGGACAAGTTCCCAGGTGCAGACTACACCATGGCATTTGATGTGATAATGCCAAATGGGAAAACCCTGCAGATTGGTACAATCCACAATTTAGGCCAGACTTTCGCAAAAACCTTCGACATTACCTTTGAAGATAAGGACGGAGAACACAAATATGTCTATCAGACCTGTGCTGGAGTATCCGACAGAGTTATCGCTTCTGTCATTTCAGTGCACGGTGAAGAAAAAGGACTCAGACTTCCACCTAAAGTATCCCCTAACCAAGTTACAATTATCCCTATCCTATTCAAAAAAGGAAGAGAAGAAGTTTTGGCAAAATGCAGTGAAATCAAATCACAACTAGAAGCAAAAGGCCTCAGAGTCAATATTGATGACAGAGACATAAGACCAGGTAAAAAATTCTTCGATTGGGAGCTGAAAGGAACCCCAGTCAAACTTGAACTCGGACCTCGTGATTTGGAAAACAACATTACAATAGCCATGAGAAGGGATGAAGGAGAAAAAATAGAACTTTCATTAGATGACTCATTAGCAGATAATGTTTTAGATTTACTTGACAAAACAGCTGAAAACCTTTCTACAACCGCATGGGACTTCCAGGCTGAACACATCAAATTCGCAAATGATTTAGATGAAATCAGCGACTTGGTCGAAGCGGGAAATGTTGTCAAGTTCTACTGGTGTGGAGAAGAGGAAGTCGGTCATGAAATCGAAGAAAAAACTGGCTATGACGTCTTAGGCATTCAGGAAGAAGTGTCCGAAGGCAAATGCATAGCTAGCGGAAAGGACGCCAAATACATTGCATTGATAGCTAAAACTTATTAAGTGATTTAAATGGATGAAATTTACGCAATAATTCCAGTTACTCAGTTTAAAAATGCAAAAACCAGGCTTTCTCCATTTCTAAGCGAAGTTGAAAGGGAAAATCTCCTAAAAGCAATGCTTCATGATGTAACTGATACCCTAAAAAAGCATGTGGATAAGATTATCATCATCAGCAGGGATGAACAGGTATTGAAATATGCTGAAAGCCTAAACGTAACAACCATTCTTGAAAATGACAATTCCAACTTAAATAAGGCGTTAAAGCAAGCCATGACCTATTGCAAAGGAAAAACAAAAAAGATTATCATTGTTCCTTCAGATATTCCTTTAATCGGGAAAACAAATATCGGAATGCTAATTGAGGCCTCCAAAAACTTGGATTTCATCATCGTTCCCGCAAAAGGCGGCGGAACCAATATGATAATCATGAAACCTATGGCAATCCACACAAGATTTGAGGGATTCAGCTACGAAGAACATATTAAGGCCGCTGAGAGGAAAAAGTTAAATCCTCAGGTTCATGATTCATTTTTTATGGCATTGGATGTAAATACTGCTGAAGATTTGGGTGAAATAATGCTTCATGGAAAGAATACTCATACCAGAAAATACCTGAAAGAACTTAAAGTCAATGTTGAGCCTTTCCGTGGGTCTGAAAGATTAAAAGTCACAAGGGCTGATTAGATGATTGTAATGTCCATTGCAGGAGTTGACCCTTCAGGCGGTGCCGGCGTTTTTGCTGATTTGAAAACATTTCAAGCCATTGGAGTTTACGGTACGGGCATTGTAACAGCACTTACCGCCCAAAACCCATATAAATTCTTTTCAACACTTCCGGTTAGTGAAAATTACATTGAAGAGCAGATGGATGCTGTTCTGGATGCATATGAAGTAGAATTTATAAAAACAGGAATGTTATACTCACCTGAAATAATCAAATTGGTTTCTAGAAAAATCAAGGATTATGATTTAAAAGCCGTAGTTGATCCTGTTATGGTTGCAACATCAGGAGGAGATTTGACAAGGGAAGATTTGGCAGATGCAATGAACAGATACTTGCTTCCACAGGCAATTTTGACAACACCTAACATTTCAGAAGCTGAAAAATTAACTAATTTTGAAATTAAGACTAAAGACGATGCAATTGAAGCTTCAAAAAATATTATCTGTGACAGTATCATAACTGGCGGTCATTTAGACGGTATTAACACCATAAATATTGATGGTGAAATTACAATAAAAAAACAGGAACTAATAAAAACAGATAATCTGCATGGAACAGGATGCAATCTGTCCTCTGCTATCGTAGCTTATCTTGCAAAAAACAATGATTTAACTACATCAATCCTAAAAGCCCTCGACTATGTCTATGAGGGAATAAAAAATGGAAATTATGGAACATTAATAGCCAAGATATAACTATTATTTTTCCATATCTAATTCATTAACAATTGATTCTTGAAGTTTGATGAACTCTTCTGAATCTCTTTTTCTAGGCCTTTCAATATCGACATCAACAATTCTTGCGATTCTACCCGGATTTTTATCTAAGATAACAATTTTATCTGCCAGATAAACCGCTTCGTCAACATCGTGAGTTACAAAAACAATAGTATTCTCAAATCTTTTCCAGACCCCAATGAGCTGTTCTTGAAGCTTATGCCTAGTTTGCATATCCACTGCAGAAAACGGCTCATCCATCAAAAGAATAGGTGAATGGTTAAGTAAAGATCTGATAATTGCAACCCTCTGCTTCATACCACCTGAAAGTTCATGAGGATAGCTATCCTTAAAGTCGATTAAACCTACACTTTCAAGATACCTTTCAGCGGCCGCAATGTTTTCCTCTTTTGTACCTTTTTTAGTCATCTCCAAACCGAAGGTAACATTTTGAAGAACAGTCAACCATGGGAAAAGTGAATACTGTTGGAAAATAACTGCCCTGTCACCTGACGGCTTTTTAACAACTTCGCCGTTGGCAATGATTTCTCCGGAAGTCGGATGTTCAAGACCCGCTATTAATCTTAAAAGAGTTGTTTTACCGCATCCTGATGGTCCTAAAAGACAAATTAACTCTCCATCATTTATTGTTAAATTAATATTATCCAATACTGATAGATTTTTCTTTTTTCCTTCAAAGGATTTATTGATATTTTTAATTTCTATTGTCATTTAAACACCTACCAGAATATCCTCTTTTGAGCTAATCCGAAAATATAATCTAAAAGTAAACCAATTAAACCAATTACAATCATACCCACAACGGTAGTACCTGGATCGAAACGACTAGTAGCCTGCAGAATCATATATCCCAATCCGGAACTTGAACCAATCATTTCCGCTGAAATTGTACACATCAAAGCTATTCCAACACCTACCTTAAGTCCGGATACGATATTTGGAAATACTGACGGCAACACAACACGTGTGAGAACTTTACTGTCACTGGCTCCTAATGTTTGAGCTGATTCTATTAAAACCTTATCTGTCCTTTTAACACCATCAAGCGTATAAACCAGAATCGGGAAAACGCAACCCATGAAAATGATAAATATTGCTGGAACAGTACCGATACCGAACCATAAGATTGAAAATGGAATCCAAGCAATAGGTGGAATCGGCCTTAGGATACTTATTACAAAACTGCATAAATCTTCTAGAGTTTCGTACCATCCAAGCAAAACTCCTAATGGAATTGCAACAACAGCAGCAAGAATCAAACCGCCGAATACCTTAAACAATGAGTCTATAGTGTTCTTTAGAAGCTTTCCTGATAAAATTAAATTCCAGGCTGAAGTGCAAACCTCAATCGGACCCGGCAAAATATATGGATTTACAATGTGTAATCCTTCAGTAATTAAATACCAAATAATAATTATGACAATTGGTAAAATTAATGAAATTAACTTTTTTTTATAATTCTCATACATTCAATCACTTAGTTAAAATTCTTATACAGTATTACTTATTAATCTAATACTATAAAAACTTTAAAAAATATCAAGTAAAAAAGAAAAAAATTAAGAAGTAGTTGCTACTTCAATAGCTTCCACTTCTATTCCTTTTGTAAAATTTTCATCATTCAAGACAGGTCTAGTGCTCATCAGGCCAAACAACATTGTAGAGAAATTGTGTATCATTGAAGAGGTTGACGGCGGAATAACACCCAAGACGCCCAATGCCAGAAGCGAACCGTTGACCGCTACAATATTGTGGTAATTCTTGTTGATTTTATCAAGCATTCCAACACTTAATTTTCTAAGCGTTACAAGGTCATACAAATCATCAGACAGCAAGGATATGTCTGCTACTTCACGTGCGATATCGGATGAATGTTTCATTGAAACGGAAACATCAGCTGCAGCAAGAGCCGGTGAATCATTAATCCCATCACCAACCATGATGACAGTCTTGCCTTCCGCTTTAAGTTCCTCAACAATTCTGGATTTGTCTTCAGGCAACACTTGAGACCTGTATTCAGTGATGCCTAATGCCTTAGCACCTGCCTTAGCTCCGCTTTCACTGTCTCCGGTAAGCATTATGATATTTTCAATGCCTAAATCCTTAAGCTCTTCAATGACATACTTTGCTTCCGACCTAACCGGATCATCAATGCAAATGAGACCTTCAAGCTTTCCATCGATTGCCAAGTAGACTACAGAGTGCTCTTTGGCCTCTTTTTTGATTTTTTTCTCTTGAGTTTTGGTTACCTTAACCTTTTCATCATCAAACAGGAAGTGTTTAGACCCGATTACTGCCCGTTTGCCATCATATTCTGTTACGATTCCATGCGCTACAATATATTCGACCTCACTGTGGTCTTCATCATGTTTAAGGCCTTCCTCTTCGGCATATTTTACAATTGCAGTTGCAATGCTATGCGCAAAGTGTTCCTCAATGCATGCAGCCATCCTTAAGATGTCATCACGCTTATATCTTCGAGACATCGGAACAACCTTGACAACCGTTGGGGTTGCATTGGTTAATGTTCCTGTCTTGTCAAATACGATTGTATCTGCATTTGCGTAATTTTCTAAGAATTTACCTCCTTTTACCATCATTCTGTTATCTGATGCCTCGCGCATTGCAGATATGATGGATAATGGTGTCGTCAGCTTGATTGCACATGAAAAGTCAACCATCAGAACAGATAATGCCTTTGTCGGATTTCTTGTAATCAGGTAAGTCAAGGCAGTTGCAATGAAGCTATACGGAACAATCGAATCGGCAAGCTTTTCAGCCTTGCTTTGGGTTTCGGCCTTCAGCTCCTCAGAGTTTTCAATCAAATCAATGATCTTATTCAACCTAGTTTCCTTATTCATCGAGTAGACTTCGACAATCAGATTACCTTCTTCTATGACAGTTCCCGCATGAACTGTTTTTCCCGGTCTTTTATGAACGGCTAACGGTTCTCCAGTCATTGAAGCTTCATTAACCATTCCTTCTCCTTCGATTACTTTTCCATCAACAGGTATTACATCACCCATATGAATCTTGATTTTATCCCCCTTGTCAATATCAACAGCAGGACATTGTCTTTCCTCACCGTCCTCTCCTACTACCCAAACGGTGTCAATATTTAAAGCCAAACTGTCTTTCAATGTGCTTTTGGCCTTTTGTATTGTGTAGTCTTCCAATGCATCGGAGATTGACAACAAGAACATCATTGAGCTTGCAGGCTTATAGTGCCTATGCAATAATGCACCAGCAACTGCAGCCCCATCAAGCAAAGCGACATCGACACGGAAGCTGGTCAGGCTATCAAGACCGTTCCAGATATATTTTGCAGAATGATAAACCGTCAATGCATGTCTTACGGGCATCGGCAGGAACAATTTATAAATTCCCCTATGAAGAACCATTTTAGACAATTTCATATAGAAATTTTCACTGATTTCCTTTGAAGTTTGAGTCTGAATCGGTTCGGCTTCAAACAGGTCATCCAATGTGATTGAATCTAAAATTTCAAATATCTTTTCCCGATTTTCAATGCCCTCATCATAATATATCAGTATGCTTCCGTTTCGATGGGAAGTATAAACCTCATGGATGAAACTTTGATTTGAAAGTAATGAAGCAAGACCATAGCCTTCCTTTTCAGTGAATGCCCATTGGCCGGCACGAACTCTCAAGCGAGAGCCATTATCATGCATTACTTTATATTTCATATTATAACCCTAAAAAAAAGAATTATTCTTTTGCTTCTACATAGATTTCTCTTTTTTCTTCAGCGTGAGCATCAACAACAATGTCTTCAGCATTTTCTTTCATGTCCTGGAAGCATTCTTCGGCATCTTTTCTGATTGACATTACAGATGCCATTCCTTGGGTTGCTGCGTCTTTTACTGCTTTTGATTCTAATGCTTTTTTGCCTACAATAGCTGTTGCGATACCTGCCGCAAAAAGTAGTGCGTGTTTGTGTTCCACGCATTTGTCAAAAAATTCATTACGTACCATATTAATTACTCTCCTAGTTATTGAAAAATAAAATGCTCAGCTATTAATATTTAGGTATGCCTAATATTTAAAGTTTAGGATTACCTAAAAAATTTAAACCAAAGATAGATTTTATATAAAATAACAAAGAGATAGATAAAAAAATGCAATGGTGAGAAATTGAACCTACACAAAAAATTCTTCTCAAAGATTGGATTTAATTATTTGATATATCTGATATCCGCATTGGTATTCCAGATAATCCTAATAAATGTTTTAGGAGTCATGAACAGCGATTTATCCTATAATTATAATGTGATAACCATATTGAGTGCCGTAAGCAATTACATTTTGCCGTTTCCGATTTTACTGTTTTTGATGAAAAAGTTAGAGTCCGAAAATCTGGAAAAGCACTCATTAAACATTAAAACATTCATAATATACCTGTGCATTACATTCACATTGATGTGGATAGGAAACGTTATCGGACTTGCAATAACCTATCTGATTGGAAATTCAATACAGGTTGAAGTCTCAAACCCTATTCAGGAACTTATCAACACAACAGACATCTGGCTAAACCTTGTGCTAATCAGCATTATCGCCCCTATCTTTGAAGAGATCTTTTTCAGGAAACTGCTAATCGACAGGACAATAAAATATGGGGCTGTAATCTCAATTCTATTATCCGCAACAATATTCGGGTTGATGCATGGAAATCTCAACCAGTTCTTTTATGCATTCTTGATGGGCGGATTTTTAGCATATGTCTACATAAAAACCGGAAAGATAACATATACAATCATATTGCACATGATTGTCAATTTGATGGGATCTGTCGTTAGCCTGTTCGTTGTTGAAAGTGCAAATGCCCTAACTCAAGGCACCTACACAACATTTGACATGGGTCTTTTACTTCTTTATCTGATTTTTATTGTAATCGTGTTGATTGTTGGAGCAGTAGGTCTTTTTAGATTTAAAAAGTCAGAATTGAGCAAATATAAACCTGAAATCGAACTGGAACAACCATTGAGAACAGCATTTATAAATTATGGGATGATTTGCTTTATTGCATTTTCCATAGCCATAATCATTTATCAAATATTTTAATAATAAAAAAAGAAAAGATGAAATCTATTCTTCGTTTTCATCTTCTTCCATTGAAGCAACAACACTATTTAATATTTGAAGTGATTTGGAAAATGCAGGCATACCTGAAGTTAATAAAACTACTCTTAAGACATCCACAATCTCATCAGGAGTAATGCCTAATACTTCAATAGCACTTCTGATTTGTTTTTTGATGGCTCTAGGATCTGCACGGGAAGCAGTAATACCAATAGCTATTAATTTTTGAGTCTTATAATCAAGAACCTTTCCATCCCACACAACATTATTAATATCAGTTACAAGGTCATACAAGTCAGGATATTCACCTTCCAATTCCCTAATTCCTTTTCCGTAATATACTTCTCCTTTCATATAATTACCTCAAATTTTAATTAATACTATTTTAATTTTTCAAATTATATATAAATAGCTATTTATCACAAGAATAAATCATATATGAAATTGCTCGACAAATCAAAACGAAAATTATTTCTCATTACATCATCCATTTAAGGGAGAATCCACCAATTCAGTCAATGAAATATAATAAACAAGTATTTCTTAAATATTGTGTAATATACTGACCTTTTAAGTCATGGATAATGGTAGAAAAAATGAATCATATGTTATAAAATAATTGGATAATTAAGTAGTCCCAAGCGGGGTCGAACCGCTGTCTCTGGGTCCAGGGCCCAGAAGGATTGCCGCTACCCTATGGGACTATACCATTATTTTTAGAAATCATACTATATAAATTAAATTTTAAAAAAAAAGCAGTGTTGAGAGGTAAATAATACAACTATCTCATGAGTATTCAT
>NZ_JBGUWC010000114.1:0-1834 GCF_045220775.1 Methanobrevibacter sp. | reverse complement strand
TGGCTTTTTCAAGAGGGTATAGTTATTAATTAAGTGGCTTTCATGCCACATTAACTTTTTATTTAGAAAAATTTAATTTTCAATTGGTGATAATCATGCCAGTTATAAGTTTTGATATAGGAGAATTAACAAAAGAGCAAAAAGAAATTTTAGCAAAAGAATTCAGCGAATCCGCTTCAAGAGTCACAGGCCTTCCGATAGAAATGATATATGTGCTGTTCAACGAAAGGAAATTTGACAATGTTGGAGTCGGTGGTGTTCTTTTAAGTAATCAGGAATAGATGGATTTTTAAAAATTCATTCTTTTCATTTTAAATCCAATATTTCCTTATACATTTCTTTCAATTCTTTTTTTTCATATTCCGAATAATGTTCGTTGTCGACATCCGTTTCAAGAGCAAACAGTAACAGTTCATAGAATACCTTATTCAGTGACCTTCCCTTTTTGGTTAGGAAATATTGGGTATTTTTTGGATCATTGCCCTCATTTGTCTTGTAAATAAGGCCATTATCCTGCATTGTCTTAAGGCATCTTGACAGTGCCTTGTTGTCCAGTGAGGGTCTGTTGACTTTAAATTCATTGAAATGGCTTTTTCCTAAAAACAGGTCTCTTAAAACATGCAGTGTCCATTTGTTGCTCATGAATTTGAGAGTGTCTTCCAGGGGGTTTCGCTCATACTTTTTTTCGTAATATGCAAGTTTTTTCGGATTTAAAGTCATGTTTATTGTTATATATGTTTTAATATTAAGTTTTTTAGATGTCATTGATGCCACTTTATCTTTAAATACCCTATTTTTTAAATATTTGATTAGAAAATTTTAATTGGTGCGATAATATGAATGATAATGAGATAGTCATGACTAAATTCCTGGCGATACTGTTTGCGATATGTTCAGGTCTTGCAATAGGTAATCTGTACTGGGCCCAGCCGTTGCTTGTCCAGATAATGGATGGCTTTGGTCTTCCAGCGGCAAATGGGGGACTTCTGGTTACTGCAACCCAAATAGGCTATGCGATGGGAATTCTCTTTATTTTGCCTTTGGGTGATTTTGTTCGAAGAAAACGTATGATAGCTATTGTAATGGTGCTTTCCGTATTGGCTTTGGTCTCCTGTGCCATATCTCCTTCATTTATCATATTGTCACTGTCACTCTTCAGTATGGGGATTGTAACAATTTCCGGTCAAATCATATTGCCTCTTGCAGGGGATTTGAGCCGTGAGGATGAACGTGGCCACATCGTTGGAATTGTATCATCCGGAATAACAACCGGTATCCTCTTTTCAAGGTTTGCAAGTGGCATCATTGCAGGATTTTGGGGATGGAGATCAGTTTATGTAATAGCGGCCGCCTTGAATCTGGTCATGGTTTTGGTAATGATTTATGTATTGCCGGAAATTCCTGCAAAAAACAAATTTAAATCATATGGGAAACTTTTGGCAAGTGTTTTCACCACTTTTAAAAATCATAGGTCCTTGCCGAACATATTACTGCACTCAGGACTGATATTCGGTTTGATTTTCAACATATTCTGGACTTCCTTAACATTTCTTCTGTCCGCAGATCCATTTAACTATAACACGTTCCAAATTGGGCTTGTAAGTCTGGCAGGTCTTGCAGCGGCAGTATTTGGTGTGGGAATCGGAAAATTGCAGGACAAAGGCTTGAGCATACCTGCGCTCGGAGCGTTCATTGTGGTTTGCCTTGTTAGTATGGTGTGCGGCTTTGCATTCAGTGATTCAATTGTTGCCATTGTGATTGTTGCAGCGGTACTTTCAGTTGCAGTTCAGGGAGTAAGTGTCTTGACCCAGACAAGATTGTTTAACTTATCTCA
>NZ_JBGUWC010000113.1:0-3455 GCF_045220775.1 Methanobrevibacter sp. | reverse complement strand
TTATAAGAGTCTCAGTAGTTTGCAGCGTTGAGGGTGACGAGTTGCAGAGTTGTATGAAAATTTGTTTTTTCTGAACTCAGATTTTTCATTTACTTCACCTCCGTTATACCTCCGTTCCAGATCCGTTTCAAGTCCGTTTCAGGTCCGTTCCAGAACGGAGAACAGATAGGAGGGAAATGGGAGTTACATAAGAGGAAGGAGGGAGTTTAACTATGATTGTATTCTAAGAATTTTTGTTTACAATATCTTAAATGCCTCTAACAGCATTTTCATTCGGTAGTCATAAAATGAGTAAAGCCAAGTTGAGGGCATCGGAACTTGCCAGACAAGTCCATTCCTCATTCGTCCATAGTTCATTTTTTCACGGAAGGTACTAAGTCCGCTTTCTACGCTGATCCCTGCTCCTGTCAGAAAATCGATGTGTTGTCTCGTCATAATTACGATTGTTATAATGATTCATAATATTTTCTGATTTTATTTGCCATTAAAATACGGCGTTCTTCGAGGAATGAATTATAATCTTCGTGTTCCATTTCGAAAATGTTTTCAGGAATACAATTATCTGCAAGATTTTTACGAAGTTGGTCTTCATCAATAATAGAACCACATTTAGCAACCTTTGTCCGGCATTGATTCAGGGCTATGTTAAAATATTCCTTTGGAGCTTTCTTTCCTATGGACTCATTTACAGGTCTGTCAAGATAGGCGTAGTTTCCATCTTGATTGTATTGATTCTTTGCGTAATGATTGTTTATCAGATATTGTTTTGGAAATACATGATGAACATCGCCACCAAGATTGATCAATTCTCGTACTGTGATATTGGTAGAAAGAAGGGAGATGTCGTTGAAATATACTTGAGCAGCCAAGTAAACGAGATATGTTGGATTATTGGTAGATGTCATTGTTAAATCTTGAGGGACGGCTACGTTCCAGAAGTTCTCAGAAAGGGTAGCATCTTCGATGGATTTTAGCATTGTTAGCACACCTTGTTCTGTTATCTGTCGAATGTCTCTTGCAAAGGCAGATTCAGGAGAACTGCTATAACGTCCTGTTAAAACAGATAGGACATACCATTTTTGTACAATACGCTTTCTGTCTGCTACAGGCACATTTGACTCTTGAAGTAATAAGTGTATTGTATAGGCAAAATCCATGGCCATATTGGAATTAACCATCTTGTCAGAAATAAATCCTGCAGACTTAATGGCTATCATAAATTGCGTGAAATTGTGCTGACTTATTACGTTCAAAACACCCTCATACATTTTCTTGAATGTATCTTCAACGATTTCTTCCTTGAACTCTCGAGTTTCAAAGTCTCTACCTGTAAGTAACTGGACAAGGTTTGCCAACTTTGCTCTTTTCAGTTTGTGCATAAAAGCAACGCGAATTACATCGTCGCAGTTTGGATCATATACTGTTTCTTTATCATCTGCCAACCATGCAAGTTTTTGGAGATAAGGTGTAGATGCAAAAGCAGTATCATTGTTCTTGATATATTCAAAATATGTTGGTACTACGGCAAGATGGCTGAAATAATCAATGAGTTTACGAAGAGTATTTCCGCCATGCACTTCATCGGCAGCCATCTTCGACATGACAAAGTCACCCTGACTCAAAGGAGTACCTTTTGAGTTTATGCGTATAAAGATGTCGGTAACAACATCAATATCTAATTTTTCAGATAATTCAATGACACCAATCTGTGTTGCCTCAATACCTTTCAACTTGTTGAGAACCATTTGTAGATTATCTCCACTCATATCTGGATTTTGTTTGATATATTGTGGAATAAATATCCATGATGAGAATTTGGTGCTAAAAATCTCTGTAATATCGGGAATCCAATGCTTGCTTTTTAGATGGGCTGGTGTTTGTACTGCAAAAATTTCTGCTTCACTATTTCCATTCATAAAATCTAATGCAGCAAAAGGATTGAATGCAATCTTTACGCGAGTTTCTTTAAACTCACTATTGAATACTTTTTGTGCTGCTATAGCTGTCATCAATGCGGTAATGCGTTGTTGACCATCAATGATAACTTTCTTTCCTGAAGAAATAGTTCCATCTTTTAACTTGACATTTGGATTTTTCCATAGAATGATGTATCCTGTAGGATACCCCTTGTAGAGTGAATCAATAAGATCTCTAACTTGGCTATTCTTCCATACGAACGGACGTTGTATTTCTGGTATGGCAATGTCTTTTGCCTCTATCAATCCCAATAATCCTTTAATAGTTATTGAGGTGTTGGTAAATTTTTCACTTTCCATATTTTTTAATTCTGCAACTTTGTTATTAGGCGTATTATATAAGTTTCTGTGGGCAAAGGTAAAAATAATATTTGAGAATCACATGCGTTTTGTGATTTTTTTATGGATTAAACATTTTTGTGAGGTCACATATGAGGAAACAGAAAAGCCAACTAGAAGAATTTACTTCCGATTGGCTTAATACTACATATAAAAAATGATTGCTATTTATTAGGATGGGCCATTTGTTTTCTCTTGTTGTCAATATACCTCTGCTCAAGCTTTACTCTTTCCCAGTATGATTTCCATTCAAGACATTGCTCATAAGTAACACCATACAAAGAAGCCTCCTTTTCTATTTCTGCTCTACTGGCATTACCATCCAAATGACCCCATACGCATCCGCACCTGAGTTTTATTTCGGTCTCTGGACTTACGCTAAACTCAGAGTGCATCTTTGCAGTTAATTCTTCTTTTAATGGCATACGCTATTTCTTTTCACTTTGGAAAGTTACTGATGATTGATTCTGACCTACAAACACTTTCTTATGCCCTACTCTCCTTATGAACGGATATGGTATCTTGTCAAAGGCGGGACATTTGTCGTGTTCCCAATCCCAATGACGACACCCAGAGCATTGCCCATATAACAAGGCTATCGACTCTTTATCTTCTTCTGATACATTGCTATTCATATCAACGAACTCAGTATAGGTATAAGGTTCAACCTCGTCACTACGTAGTGTTTTATGCTCGTCTTCCCCATCTCTAATTTCTTGGGGGACACCTTCTGGGTAGGCAAAACATGCTAATATACCATCCTCTTCTTGAAGGTGAGGTATGACGTGCAAACAATGGAAGCAAACAGCATTCTTTTTCATATCTTATATGTTTTTGTGCAAAGTTACAAAAAAATGGGATAAATACTAATTTTTTCCGAGTGTTTTTGGGATTTTAGATTAATTCCTCTGCTGATCCTCTGTTTTTCCTCTGTTCCAGAAGCAGAGAAATTGCTTTTTCATAGTGGTGGAATAAAGTTTTGATTTGAGGAAGTTCAACTGGAAAAAGTTAAATTTCATATAGATATTAGAAAAAGGTATGTCGAGATTTTGTGAATTGCAGAAAAGTTCGTACCTTTGCATCCAATAATCAAGCCGTGGTACTCTCGTTGGACTCGCGTAGTGCAAAAGACCTCGCCCC
>NZ_JBGUWC010000112.1:0-43057 GCF_045220775.1 Methanobrevibacter sp. | reverse complement strand
CTGATGGATTGCATCCATTTGCCTTATATCCTTATCGCTTTTTGCATAATTTTTATCATATGCAAGCTCGGAACCTTCTATTTCAGTACTTTCAGTAGATTTTGAATCTTCCACTTCAACAAAGTTAGAGATGTCCTGCTTACAAATCGGACAATTGTCCAAATCTTTGAGCAAAACACCTGTTGCCTCTTCATTATGTATATGACCACAGATTGTGCATTTGTAAATCATGGATATCACGCTCACTTGATTAATAAGTGAAGGCCATTAGTATATATACATATTGTCAAATTTCTTTTACAAATCTTAATGTAGCCTAATCTGGCGAAACAACAACCTAAAACGATAATTTAAAAAAAAAGTTAATATGATTTTCCTATTTTCTTAAGGCATACAAACAAATCGGCAATGCCAGTATTGTAATTATTGAAGATATGAAATACAAAGGAGCATAGCCTGTGCTTGCAGATACAAAACATCCAAGCAATGCAGGTCCAAAACCCATTGTGGCATCACAGAATATGAAGAATGTTGAAAGCGCATAAGAACGGCGCTCCTGAGTGGAATTTCTTGTAATAATGGTAGTGCAGGCGGAGTTCAGTGTACCGAATCCCAAAGCAGTGCCAATAGCACATAGAATTACTGTTAATGTGGATGGTGCTATAGCAATGAGCAAAAGCCCGATGCTTTGTGCAACAATGCCCACTACACAGACTATAAGGTCTCCACCCCTATCCTGGATTTTGCCTGCAATCGGTCTTGATAAAACCAGACAGATTGAATAGATTATAAAAAACCATGAAAAAATGCTTACCAAATCAACTTCAACGGCATAAAGCCTATAGAAAGATAAGATTGAAACATAACCTAGACTTGTAAGGGCAGTAAATAAAGAAACCGGAATTGCCTTAAATTCCAAAACCCTTTCAATGCCAGAATAGGACTCTTTTTCATCATCTGATGTATTGTGTACCGGATCATGCTCCCTTACATCAATGAAATACATGCAAATCAATGCAATTGCTGAAAATATGCTGGCCAGCAAAAAGCAACCTGCAGAACCTGCATTATCATATGCAAATCCACCTATATAAGGACCCATCCCAACAGCCAATGTAGTTCCAAGCATGAAGTAGCCAAACGCTTCTCCAAAACGCTTTTGAGGAAGAATTGCTGATGCGATGGTTACAATTGCATTTGCAGATGCTCCAAAGCCGACCCCATGAATGAATCTGATTATAATCAATGTTGTGACATCACTTACAAGAAAATATAAAAGACAGGCTAAGAAATGAATGCTCATGAAAATCAATGCAATCTTTTTCCAGCCGACCCTTTCAAGAGCATCTCCAGAGTAAACTCTTGAACAAAGCCCTCCAAAGACATATATTCCAGACACAAGCCCAGCAATAGTGGCAGTTGAACCCATGGAAGTGGCATACTCAGTTACGGTAGACATGAGAGCATACATCACAAGAGCTGTGAATAATAATGCCCCAAATATCAGGAAAAAGGAGGTTGTAAAAATTTTTTCAGATTCGTTAACTGTCATTGGTTAAAATTTTTTACTTCAATTTATATTAAAGTTATTATTATATAACATATAACAACAATATTGATACAAGGTGATATCATGGGAATTTGTCCTGTATGCGGTACTTTTATAGACCCCGGAGAACCTTATTGCCCTGATTGCGGTTATATAGTTAGTGAAATCTCATCTTCCCCAATATCTATCAATAAAGATTCAATAACCATTGATGGTATTGATTATGATATTGATGAACTTGAAGAGGCGTTGGAAGAATGGGGCTATGATTTGGATGATTTGGAATCCGGGTCAATAGATGATGATGAATTGGAAAAAATTCTAGAAGCCTGTAAATTATTAATGAAGTGGTGATTTAATGAAAACCTGTCCTCGTTGCGGATCTGTGCTTGCAGATAATGAACTTTATTGCGAAAACTGCGGTTTTGACCCTGATTATGATTCAGAAGATTGGGAAGATTAATACTAAATATTAATAAAATAAGAATAAACCCAACTAGATTGTTTTATCTAAGTTTAGTTAAAAAAATAAGAAAAGAAGAAAAATAAATTAATATTTTTCTTATTGGTTCATTTGATATGCATCATATGCAACGTAAACAGCATAAGCAATATTAATTATTGTTGCTAACCAATTTCTGAAAATTAATGCTACAATAGCACCTAATACAAGAGCACCTACGAGAAATATTACACCTTTTTTAATATCTCCAGAAATAGCTTGACCTAAACCTGGGATTATAAGGGATAATATGGCAGCAATTATAGCGTTCATATTTTTTACCTCCATTTAACTAATTATTACAAATTTTATTTAATGGTATTAATATAGTTTTTTGATATGAATCACAATTTTGAATAGAATTCTAATATTCTCTAAAATTCACAAATCTTAAAAAAAGAAAAGAAAAAAATCTAAAAAAAAGAAAAAGGTAAGGAGATTTAATCTCCTTTATTCCAGTTTATAATACCATAAACGACACATAAGAGTGTGGATAAGATAATTCCCAAATAAACTCCCCAAATCAATGGGTCTTCTATTCCTAAAACCATCATTATGCATCACTTCCTTTTGTATCAATGTTTTCAAATGCTTTATCAATGACCTCTTGAGCTGGAGGTTGGGTAAGCAAGCTTACTACAATTGTAAAGATAGCTGAAACTGGAACTGCTATTAACATTACATCAATGAACGGCCATGGTGCAGTTGGTATTAATGTTTCAGCACCAATCAAGAATTGGCAGATTCCAAGACCTACTGCAGTCTTTTTAAATACAAATATTAACCAGAATAAACTTACGAATGTTCCGGATAAGATACCTGCAATCGCTCCGAGCCTTGTAATTCCTTTCCAGTAAAGCGCTCCTAGGAACACCGGCAAGAATGCTGCTGCACAGATTTCAAAGAACAAACTTGTACCTAATGCAACTACACTTCCAGGAAGTGAAAATGCCATGATTAATGCCAATATAATAGCTATTAGAATACCCACTCTTGAAATGGACACCTCATCCAATTTCCTTTTGGATTCCTCTCTTAGAGTTGAGTAGATATCTACACCGAATGCTGTTCCTTGGGTGTGCAATTGTGAAGATATTGTAGACATTGCCGCTGCAATCAATGACAATAGGAAGATATATACAAACCATTCAGGCAGCGCCATTGTAATGAATGTCGGAATAATCTTATCGATGTTTCCTCCAACCACATCTACCGCAATTTGACCTAACTTATCGTAGAAGTATACATTTGATAAGGATCCTACGATATATGCTGTAGTCGGCATGATTGCAATAAATATTCCTCCAATCAAAACAGACCTGTTCAATTCTTTGTCTGATTTAACAGTCATGAACCTTACAATCAAGGAAGGCTGTGCGAGTACCCCAATACCTACACCGATAAGGGTTGAAGATACTAAAGACCACCAGAATGGAGTTCCAAACTCTGGGAACGATGTCCAGCCCGTACCCCCTGTTGCAATTGCATCGGCAGGATATAAGTTAACCATTCCTGAAAGTGCAGTATTTGCAGTGTTGACTCCGCCGAGCAACCAATATACAAATACAAGTAAGAAAATCATAGCAACTACCATGATTGACCCTTGTAATGCATCGGTATACATTACACCGCGTATTCCTCCGAACAATACATAGAATGTGATAATGATTGACAAGATTAAAAGCGCAATGCTGAAATCAATCAATAATGAGGATTCCAAGAATCTTGCGGCTCCAATCAATACTACTGCCGCATAAATAGGCATTGCACAGAAAATAATTAAACCTGATGCATATTGAATGAATTTACTGTCAAAACGTTTACCTAAAAACTCTGGGAAAGTCAATGATCCTAAAGAGTGACCCATACGACGAGTTCTTTTTCCTAAAAATACAAATGCGATGAATACACCAATTATGATGTTCAGGAATGCCAACCATAAAACGCTCATACCGTATTCACCGGCAACCCCTCCAAAACCAACGATAGCTGCTGTCGAAATGAATGTGGCCCCATAACTCATTGCCATAATGAATGGGTGTGTATCCTTACCAGCAATCATGAAGTCTTCAGAGGACTTAGTTTTCTTGTATGCATAATAACCTACAAAAACAAGTGCGAATATGTAGACTATAAATACAATTGCTAAAATCATTACGTCCATAAATAATTACCTCGATAAATATAATACAGATTATACAATCATTATATATAGTAGAAATACATATATAAATATTAGCATAAAGATATACATTAATGTACATTTTTGTACTATAATACTCAAATTATATAATTTGTACATTATAACAAGAATATTATAAAATGCTTACATAAATTTATATTAATTAAAAGCAATATTTTAACATGCTTATAAAAAATTAGAATAGGGATAAATATGTTTTGGGATGAAAAAGCCGAATGTATGAGTAAGGAAGAAAAAGAAGAATTGCAGCTTCAGAGGCTGCAAGAAACTGTGAAGATGGCATACGAAAATGTCGAATTTTACAAAAAAAGGTTTGACGAAATAGGTTTAAAACCTGAAGACATCAAAACATTGAAAGACATTGAAAAAATACCATTTACAACAAAAAGCGATTTAAGAGAAGCTTATCCATTAGGATTACTTGCAGTTCCTCGTGAAGAAATCGTGGAAGTTCACGCATCATCCGGAACAACCGGAAAGCCAACCGTAACTGCATACACTCAAAATGACTTGGATATTTGGGGAGAATGCATTGCACGTGGTCTTAAAATGGCTGGTGCTGAAAAAGAATACATCATTCAAAACGCATATGGATACGGATTGTTCACAGGAGGATTCGGTATCCACCATGGGGGAAATAAGATGGGAGCAATAACCATCCCTATTTCAGCAGGAAATACCCAAAGGCAACTTGACACAATGGTCGATTTCCAAAGTGACATCTTAACATGCACTCCTTCTTATGCAATGTATCTTGGCGAATCAAGAGAGAAAGCAGGAATCCCACTTGAAGACATTAACCTAAAAGCAGGAATCCACGGAGCTGAAATGTGGACCGATGAGATGAGAAAAAGAATTGAAGAATCCCTTGGAATCAAAACCTACAACATTTATGGTTTAACTGAAGTTATGGGTCCGGGAGTTGCCCAAGAATGTGAATACCAGAACGGAATGCACATTCAAGATGATCAATTCTACCCTGAAATCATTAACTCCGAAACTGGAGAAACCCTTGATTATGGCGAAAAAGGAGAACTTGTCTTAACTTCCCTTACCAAAACAGGAATGCCTATTTTAAGATTTAGAACAAAAGATTTAACCTCCATTATCGGAGAAAAATGTGAATGCGGAAGAACAACCGTTAGAATGACCAGAATCACCGGTAGAAGTGATGATATGTTGAAAATCAAAGGTGTTATGGTATTCCCATCACAAATTGAAAAAGCATTACTTAAAATCAAAGGAATCAGCCCTAATTACATGATTCATGTAACAAGACCAGATATTCTGGATGAAGTGGAAGTAAAAGTGGAAGCTTCAAAAGAGTTATTCTTTGATGAAATGAAAGAAATGGAAAAAGTGGAAAAACAAATCCAAGCATCCATCAGATCAGAAACCGGCCTTAGAGTTGATGTGACTATCTGTGAACCTGAAACACTTCCAAGAAGTGAAGGTAAAGCTGTTCGTGTAATTGATGAGAGGAATTTTGATTAAGGTGGTAAAATGGCAGTAAAACAAATTTCAATTTTCGTAGAAAACAAAGAAGGAAGGATTAAAAAAGCTATTAACACATTAGCACTAGAAAACATTAATATCCGTGCTCTTTCAATAGCAGATACAACAAAATACGGAATTTTAAGATTAATCGTTTCCGACAATGAAAAGGCAATAGAAGCTCTCGAAAGAGATGGATTCATTGTAAAAGAAAATGAAGTAATTATTTTAGCAGTTCCAGATGAACCTAATGGATTAAATTCTACATTAGCCGTCTTTGACGAAAAAGGCATCAACTTAGAATACTTATATGCATTCGTAAGCAGCAAAACCGATGAAGCTATTGTAGTTATGAGATTAGAAAATATGGAAAAAGCTATCGAAGCTCTTCAAGATAGTAATGTTAAAATCTTAGATGAAAACGACATTAAAGAATTATAGAAAAGATTACAATCTTTTCTACTCTATTTTTTTAAGAATATTTGAACTAAAAATATTAAAACTAAATAAAAACTAATTTTAGAAAATTAAAAAAAAAGAAGTGAAGAAAAAAATAACTAGAATTCTTTTAACATTTTAGCTATATCTTCTCTTGAATAACCTAAGCGGACAAATAGGCTTTTAATAGGTTCACTATCAGGAATAGGACCTAATTCTCTCCAACTTTTAAAATCGTTTTTCATAATACTATTTATTAAAAGCTGGATAGTAATTAAATCATCACTTTTAATTGCTATAAATGCATCTTCATCTCCAAAAACGTTTTCAGGATCAATTAATGAAATTTTTCCATCCTTATCCTTTTTTATAATGGCATTGTCAATTCTGTAACCCATGGTACCACACTTCTAATTATCTAATTAAATTTTTAGTTTAAATAGTATTTATAATTTAACCTTTAATGGAATTATATCCACTTTCAATTGCTTTTAAATTCATGTCATGGAATTTAGGTTTTAAATTATTTTTCATTGCATCAATAACTGATTCTTTAGTTAGAGGGAATTTATCATCAGCAGTGACAGCGCCTAAAAGAACCATGTTTAAAGATAATACGCTTCCGGCTTCAATAGCCAATTTAGTCCCGTCAATTGGAAGCACATATTTGAAATTCTCTTTTAATGTTTTGGTTATGCTATCCACACTCGGATAAGCCTTATCAGTTGAAGACGGAATAATCGGATGAGTATTGTAGACGATTTTTGTATCGCTGTTTACTTTGTCAAGGCCTCTGATTGTTTCAATCGGTTCAAAGGAAAGTAACATGTCCGCACCCTGTTTAGGAATGATTGATGAGTTGTATCCTCCTATCTTTAACTCGGTTGAAACGGATCCCCCCCTTTGAGACATTCCGTGGATTTCACTCATTACTACATCCAAACCCTGATTCATTGCAGCTTCGCCAATGATTGTTGAAGTTTTGATAATTCCTTGACCTCCAACACCACAAATATAAATATTATAATGATTATCCATTTTCTCACCTACCTGCCTCTAAAGCTCCATATTTACAAACCTGAATACATACATTACATCCATCACATTGTGCTGTATCAACGGTTATTTTACCATCGATTTTTGAAATTGCCGGACAAGCCAATTCGTTTACACATTTATCGCACTTATTACAATTACCTTCTACGAAATTAACCGGAGGTTTTTTGGTCAAACCTTTAATTAATGTACATGGTGCTTTTGATACAATAACTGCAGTATCATCTCTCTCAAATGCCTCTTTATAAGTTTTAATAACTTGTTCCAGGTTAAATGGATTGATTACACGCACATAATCGCATCCGCAAGCAACAGCCAATTTACGAATTGACACTTCAGGTGCTTCATCTCCCATTCCATCAATTGGAATACCAGGGTTTGGCTGACCACCAGTCATTGCAGTGATTCTGTTGTCCAAAACGGTTAAGACAAAATTGTGCTTGTTGTGAACTGCATTTATCAATGGAGAGATACCACTATGGAAAAAGGTAGAATCTCCAATGAAGCTTGCCACCTTCTGGTCTGTGGATACTGAAAATCCGCATCCGTCACCAACGCTGGATCCCATTGACAACAGGTAATCGGCAGCATTATATGGTGGATTAATACCTAATGTATAACATCCAATGTCAGATGCAAAGATTACATCGGAAGCCTTTAGGCCTAACTCTTCAATAGCTTTGTTTATTCCATAATACATTGCCCTGTGAGGACAGCCTGCACATAAAACCGGAGCCCGGGATGGAATGTTCTCGCTTAATTGCTCTAAGCTTTGAGAGAATTTAATGGACTCTTCATTTTTAAAGTTTAATACCTTATTAAAACCTTCCGCCACAACATCAGAATTGAATTCATGGTAAAGCGGGAAAGTTCCATCCAATTTACCATGTACAACAACATTGAGCTGTTTTGCACCAATGCAAGCTAGAGTGTCTCTCTCAATAATCGGATCGACTTCTTCAACGATGAACACTTCATCCAAATTCTTTAAAAATTCAGCCACTTTATCTTGCGGAAACGGATATGAAAATCCTAACTTTAAAATATCAACATCTAAATCATTGAATTTGACAACATCATGAGCATAATTATAAGCGCTGCTTGAAGCGATTGCACCATATTTTTTATCATTTGAAAATTCGATTCCGTGATTGAAATCACTTTTATTGGTTAATTCTTCCAATTTATGAACTTTATCCCATAATCTGACATGCATATCCCCCGCAAAAGCAGGGACAGGAACATATTTTGATGGGTCCTTGTTGAAGTGACCTCTCTTCCAGTGATTGTCATTATTTGATGAATTATCTTTAATATCCCCAAATTCGACTACACCCCTCATATGAGACACGCGAGTGGTTGTTCTGACAATTACAGGTAATTTAAACTGTTCTGACAAATCAAATGCATATTTTACCATATCTTTAACTTCCTGACAATTTGAAGGTTCTAAAACAGGCACATTTGCCAATCTCGCATAATTACGAGTGTCCTGTTCGTTTTGAGATGAAAACAATGATGGATCATCTGCTGAAAGAATGACCATTCCACCATTAACCCCAGAATATGCTGTTGTCATGAATGAATCGCTTGCCACATTCATGCCCACATGCTTCATGAATGTGAATGACCTAAGCCCTGAAGCGGCCGCAGTTGCAGCAACCTCCATTGCGACTTTTTCATTAGTAGAAAACTCAAAATAGATATTGGCATCCTTAGCCAATACTGATAACACATTTCCAATTTCTGATGAAGGAGTTCCTGGATATGTAGCTGCGATGGAAACACCTGCTTCTATAACTCCCCTAACGGCAGCTTCATTACCTAGCAAAAATTGTTTTTCACCAGACACCCCTGTGACTAATTCTTTTAAATTCATATATTTTCCTCAAAAATATCGTTAATTAACAATATATTATATAGTACATCAATACTATAAATATTATAGTATAAAATTTTACAAGCTTTTAAAGATAGAGGGATAAAAATGATTAAAGTTTATGTTTCAAGATTTAATAGTGAAACGGATAAGGAACCACATTTGGAGTGTTATGAAATTGAAAAAACACCCCATATGAAAGTTCTTGATGCGCTTCAAGCTATTAATGAGAAATACAATGAAGACATTAGTTTTAGAAGTTCCTGTAGAGCGGGCCAATGTGGATCTTGTGGAATCCTATTTAAAGGAAATGGAGCTCTTGCTTGTCAAAAGGAAATCACAGATGGGGCAATAATTGAACCCCTCAACTTCCCAGTTATCAAAGATTTAATCGTTGATAAATCAAGTATCGAAGCTAAAGTTAAAGAATTGGAATTATCTCTTCAATGTGACCACAAATGCGATGAACTTGATACCAGCATAACTAAAGAAGACTCAAAAGAAACCAAAAAGGTAAGAAGCTGCATTGAGTGTTATTCCTGTCTTTCAACTTGTCCGGTTGTCAATATTGCAACTGAAGAATTTGGCGGCCCATATTTAATGAGATATATTGATAAATTTGAAACTGACCCTAGAGATAAATTTGATAGGCTTAAAGAGGCTTTAGATGAAGGTTTGTATAATTGTACCAGTTGCGGCAAATGTTTAGCTGTTTGTCCTAAAAACATCAACACTTTTGGAGATGCAATAGAAAAGATGAGAGCCATTGCAGTTGCAAATGGTTCAGGGCCTCTTCCAGAGCATGTTGCATTTAAAGAAAATATCATGGAAACTGGAAGATCTATCAAAACTGATAAAACTCCATTTATCGAAGAGGCTGAAAATTATACTGGCTCAAAAGTAGCCTTCTTTACCGGATGTATGGTTGATTACAAGTTCCCGGAACTTGGCCATAAATTGGTTAAAATCCTAAAGGAAAATGGAATCGATATTGACGTGCCTGAAGGCCAAGTCTGTTGCGGGTCCCCTCTTTTAAGAACCGGACAGACCGATATCGTTCAAGAACTTGTTGACAAAAACAAAGAAGTCTTTAAAGACTATGACACAGTCATTACAATCTGTTCTGGTTGTGGAGCCACATTAAAGAATAATCATCCTGAATTCGGTTCAAAATTACATGTAATGGACATCAGTGAATTCCTAGTAGATAAACTCGACACAAGCAAACTCAAAGAGGTTGACATGAAAGTGACTTATCATGACCCTTGCCACTTAGGAAGAGGTCAAGGAATAAAAGACGCACCTAGAGACATTATTGAAATGATTCCTGGCGTTGAATTTGAAGAAATGCTGTACCCATGTCAATGCTGTGGTGCTGGCGGAGGAATAAAATCCGGAAAACCTGAAATCGCTATGGATTTGTCAAAATCCAAAGCGGAAATGATTAAGGATACTGGTGCTGATGCTGTAGTTACAATTTGTCCATTTTGTCAACTGAATATACAGGATGGCCTTAACGCTATTGGATGTGAAGATGTAAAATGTATGCACCTTCTAGAATTATTGGATAAAGCTTATGAATAACTAAATTGGGAGTTGATTAAAATAGGAGACGTTGCTGTTGATGAACAAAAAGTGGTTGAAACTACTTCCATTAGTTCACCTGAAAAAAAGGAAGAAAGCAGCAGCGAAAAAGAGTCAACTTCAACAAAAAAATCTAAAGCTAAAAAACAATCCAGAGGAACTGCTAGAGTTAAACTTGTAAGAGAACAGGAAGAAAAAGAGATTAACCTCTTTAAAGAAAACATTTACGTTGTTTTTGTAGAATGTGAAACTCCTGGAAATGTCGGTTTTCTTGCAAGAACAATGGCAAACTTTGGATTGAAAAATTTAGTATTGATTAATCCTCCTACATTAACAAAAGAAGCATATTATCAAGCTACACATGGAAAATATATTGTTGAAAATGCAAAAATTTATCCGACTCTTGATGATTTCTATCAATCCCAAAGGATTGATTTCAAAGTCGCTTCAACAGGAATGGCTGGGGGAAGTTATAATCTATCAAGAATTCCTATTAAGCCAGAAGAGCTTGGCAAATCCATAAATGTTTCAAATAAAACAGCAATCTTATTTGGAAGGGAAGGAGATGGACTTTCTAATAAAGAAATAGGAGATTGCGATATTTGTGTCTCAATTCCAACAGACCCAACTTATCCAATCATGAATATTTCACATGCAGCTGCAATAATTTTCTATGAATTATTCAAAAATAAGCATGATTTTGGCGTTAAAGGACTTGATGAAAGTACTGAGTTGGAAAAAGAGTACTTGATAAAAGACATGAAAGAGATGATTGATAGTTTGGATATTCCTGAACATAAAAAGAGAAATGGTCTTAAAACATTCAACAACATTATTTCAAGAGCTTTCATTACAAGCAGAGAAGCACATACCTTTAAAGGTATATTAAGACGATTAAAGATAAAACTTGGTGAAGAATGAGAAGAATTAGATTTGTAGACATCAGTATTTTTGTCCTAAAATACATTTTCAACTGGAGATTTTGGATAGCTGAAATAACCAAAAAATCAAAATCCTATAAAAAATTAGTTGATAAAATGCTTTTTGAAGAGGACGAAATCATTGTTATTCCCAATACTATCAATGTGAACAAAAAAATAGAATCCGAAGGATCTGAATTTTTACCGACGGATATTATCAAAGAAGTTATAAAACGCAGCGATGATATTGTTATAATGAATTCTTGCCTTTGCCGGTCATCAAATAACTGTAAAGACTACCCTCAAGACATTGGATGCATTTTCCTTGGTCCGACTACAAAAAAGATTCCAAGCCATATCGGAAAACCTGCAACAGTCGAAGAAGCATTAGCACAGGTAGATAAAGCTGATGAAGCTGGATTGAGCCATATTATTGGAAGAAATAAAATCGATACCGTATGGATGAATGTAAGGCCAGGTAAAGGGCTTTTAACAATCTGCCATTGCTGTCCATGTTGCTGCCTGTGGAAGGTTTATCCGAATTTAGATAATGACATTAGCGACAAATTAGAAAAGCTTGATGGCGTTGAAGTGAAACTTCACGAAGACAGATGCAGATTGTGTAAAAAATGTTTGGATGAAGTCTGCATGTTTAAAGCCATTGATTTAAAAGATAATAAAATTACAATCAATCACGATATTTGCAGAGGATGTGGCCTTTGCGTAAATACCTGTAAATTTGATGCCATTACAATTGACTACACTGACGAGACCATTGAAAATGTAGTTAATAGAATGGACAATTTAATTGAAATTAAAGAATTATAAACTTACTTGTGTGAAAAAATGGCAATCTTAAGTGATAAGACTATAAAAGAATATTTGAAAGAGGGAAAACTTGGTTTCGAACCTCTTTTAGATGAAAAGCAGATACAGCCATCTTCTATTGACATGAGATTGGGAGATGAGTTTAAAGTATTCAAAGTAATTAGAAAACCGTATATTGACCCTAAAGATGAAGAAGACGTTGCATCCTATATGGAATCAACAACTGTTGAAGAGGGTGAAGCCTTCATAATCCACCCGAATGAATTTGCCTTGGCCACCACTTTAGAGTACGTCAAAATACCGGATGACCTTGTTGCAAGGGTGGAAGGCCGTTCAAGTATGGGAAGGCTTGGTGTTACAATGCACGTTACAGCAGGTTTCATTGATTCTGGTTTTGAAGGAAAGATTACTTTAGAAATATCAAACATTGGTGCAATGCCAGTTGCATTATATCCTGGTCAAAGAGTGTGTCAGATTGTATTTGAAACCATGACAACACCATCAGAAGTTCCTTACGGACACCCTGACAGAAACAGTAAGTATATGGGTCAAACTCGCCCTGAAAGCAGTAGAGTTAAACAAGATTATGAATTAAAAAAATAATTGGAGTTAATATTTATGAATCATGATAAAATGAGCAATATTAGTGCAAAAAGAGGATTTTTATGGCCGTCTTTTGAGATTTACTCAGGAGTATCCGGTTTTACAGATTATGGTCCTCTTGGAGCAAGCTTAAAAAATAACATTATGCAAAAATGGAGAAAACAATATGTTTCAGGTGAAGGATTTTATGAAATAGAAGGTCCGACTGTTATGCCTGAAGAAGTCTTAAAAGCTTCTGGACACGTTGATAACTTCACAGACCCAATGTGCAAATGTGAAAAATGTGGAGAAGTATTCAGAGCAGACCACATCATTGAGGATGTTATTGGTGAGGATGTGGAAAGCCTTGAAAACGAAGAGCTTGACCAAATCGTGCTAGATAACAACATAGTATGTCCGGAATGTGGAGGCAAATTATCCAATATTTGGAACTATAATCTAATGTTTAAAACAAGCATTGGTGCTAAAGGAGATAAAGTAGGGTACATGAGACCTGAAACAGCACAAGGAATCTTCATTTTATTCAAACGTTTGGAAAGATTTTTCAGAGGAAAACTTCCGTTCGGTGCAGTGCAGCTTGGAAAAGCATACAGGAATGAAATTTCACCAAGACAAGGAGTTATCAGACTCAGAGAATTCACACAAGCAGAAGCTGAAATCTTTTTAAATCCAAAAGACAAGACTCATCCTAAATTTTCACAAATCGAAGACGTAATCTTACGCTTAAACTCACAAGAAGTTCAGGAAAATAATTTGGAACCTTTAGAAATAACCGCACGTGAAGCGCTTGACAAAGGAATTGTAGCCAATGAGATGTTAATTTACCAATTATATTTGGCTCGCAAATTCTTGACAGAAATTGGAATTCCTGAAGATGTTTTAAGGTTCAGACAACACCTCGCAGGAGAGATGGCTCACTATGCGCTTGACTGTTGGGATGTTGAAGTTAAAACCGACAAATACGGTTGGGTAGAAATTATTGGAATAGCTGACAGGGAAGACTACGACCTAACATCACACTCCCAGTACAGTAACGATGATTTGAATGTGTTTGTAGAGTATGATGAACCTAAGAAAGTTCAAAAAACCATTGTTAAACCTAACCTATCCAAATTCGGACCAATATTCAAAGGAGATTCTCCTAAAGTAAAACAGGCTATTGAAGATGCTGACATTGAAGATATTAAAGCTGCAATTGAAGCTGAAGGGAAATTCACTGTTGAGTTGGATAAAACCTATGAAGTAACAGAAGATCTATTAATCTTTGAAGATGTTGAGGAAGAGATAACCGGTGAAAAAATCGTTCCTCACGTTATTGAGCCTTCATTCGGTATTGACCGTATAACATATTCCGTTTTATTGCACTCATTTACCGAAACTGAAGAAAAGGATTATTTCAAATTTGACAAATCCGTAGCTCCAGTGCAACTTGGAATATTCCCTCTTGTCAACAAGGAAGGCCCTCGTGAAATCGCTCAAGAGTTAACAGAAAATCTAAGAATGGCCGGATTTACTGTTGAATATGATGCTACTGGAACTATCGGAAAAAGATATGCTAGAGCTGATGAAATTGGAATTCCCCTTGCAATAACCGTTGATTTCGACACATTAAATGACAATCAGGTAACCGTTAGGGATAGAGACACAGAAGCTCAAGAAAGAATTCCAATCGAGGAGCTTAACGACTATCTGGAAAAATATTATAAATGAGTCTAACACTCATTTATTTTCCTTTTTGAAATTTTTAAACAAATTTTCTGCCCATTTAATTGAATCCTCATTTTTAGAGGTCAATAACCTGTTCTGGTCAAAATAGCCGTCATCCTTAAACAAACCAAGAATCATCACTTCATCCGTAATTATTAATAAAAAGTTATGTTCCCCGGTAAAAGTGAACAATCTCTTGATTTTAGATTTCTCTTCAAAAATCTCAATGACAACTTCAGGCACTACTGCTTCTACCCTTTTCCTGTTGTCAACCAAATCATTTAATTTATCATTGAAATTCTCATGATAAAACGGCAAAATGCATTTTACTTCATTGGCATTAGTTAAAACCTCTTCAATGTAATTATACATCTTATATACATCAATGCCATCGGATTCTATGAGATTCGCTTTTCCCAGCAGATACAGCTCTGCAACCGATTGATTTGGAATCATATCAACAAGATGTTTATCTAGAATATTGAAAAATTCATTTAATAGCTTTATGATGCTTCCAAGTTCAATAATTTCTTCAATTTTCAATTTTGTTGAATTGGATAAATGATATTTGTTTTTATATCTATATACATGGCCCCTTAATTCCAAAAAGTGCATGTTGCTGGATATTGAACTGTAACTTAATCCGGTACCCTCGTTTAAGTCTTTCATGGCCAAAGGTTTCTCATATAAAATAGCCAATATCTTCAACCTTATCAATGACTTGGTCAGGTACTTTACTTCTTGCGAAATCGATTCGTAGTTTTCTAAATAAATCTTACTGTCTTTCACATTAATCACCAAATAGTATTACTTACAACATTACTTTTTATTACTGAAAAATATAAAATCTCTTGAAGTGAACAAATGCACCAAGTAGCACATGCAAAAAATTTAAATGCATTAAATAATTTCAGTAATTTTTTTAAAACAAAAGAAACAAAATATCAATAACTAAACATTAACATGTGATAATATGATTGATACACACATCCATGCCGATTCAAGAAGTAGTGAAGATTTTAGAGATATGTATTTGGCAGGAATAGATACTGCCATAACCTGCAGTTTTTATCCCTACAAAGTCAATGAAGATATACTTTTAAATCATTTAAATAGAATTTTAGAGTTTGACACCAAAAGAGCACTGAAATATGGCCTAGATTTAAAAGTTGCATTGGGAATACATCCCACAAATACAATAGAAAACCCAGAAAGAATCTTCAATGAATTATATTCATGGATAGAAAACAAACAGATAGTGGCTATCGGCGAAATTGGCCTTGAAGATTTAACAGACTCCGAAATAGATACATTTAAAAAACAGCTCGTCATTGCTGATGAAACCGATTCCAAAGTAATCATCCATACGCCAAGAAAAAATAAGCTGGAAGTTTTAAAAGTAATTCTGGACATTGTTCCCCAATATCTGGATGAAAAACAGGCCGTTATCGATCATATCAACCCAGATGTTATTGGCGAAGTCATTGATAAAGATTACATGTTAGGATTAACCGTGCAACCCCAAAAACTTGATGTTGCAGGAGCAATAGCAATTTTAGATGAATATGGATTTGACAGGTTCTTTTTAGATAGTGATATGAGCAATAATCCGTCTGACCATCTTTCAGTTCCAAAGACCATTCGCGAATTAACCAGATTGGGCTACAAGCAAAGCGATATTGAAAAAGTATCACAGGAAAACGCCAAAAAATATTATGGAATATAACTTGATAGAATGAATCTCATTAAACAACTGCCACTGCCTGCTTGCGGCTTGATTCTTGCAACGTTATCCCTTGGAAACCTCCTGCAGGACATTCATCCATATGCAAGATACCTATTTGGAACAATAGGCACAATATTGATGATTTTAATAATCTTAAAAGTGATTTCATATCCTAAAGATATTAAAAATGATTTTAAAAATCCAATAATTTTAAGTAGTTGCGGTACTTTTTCCATGAGTTTGATGTTGTTATCTACATATCTTATCCAATTTACACCAAGTATTGCATATACCATATGGATAATTGGAATTATGTTGCATATTCTGCTAATGATTTACTTTACCTATAATTTCGTTATAGCCACTTTTGATATTTCGACAGTCTATCCGACATGGTGGATAGTCTATGTTGGAATTACCATGGGCGCAATTACTGCACACATTCATGGACTTAACGAAATAGGATTTATCTGCTTTTCAATTGGATTCGTTGCGATGCTGATTACAACACCCGTAATGATATACAGATACCTTAAATATCCGGATATTCCAAACATGAACAAACCTCTAATCTGCATCCATACTGCACTTTTCAGCATATTGATTGTAGGCTATCTGAACTCCGCAACTGTAATTTCAAAAGAATTTCTAATTGGAATATATGTGCTCGCTTGCTTGTTTTACATATTTTCATTTTATAAGCTGGTGGAATACAGAAATTTGGAGTTTTATCCAAGTTTTTCAGCATTTACATTCCCATTTGTGATAAGCGCACTTGCAACAAAAGGAGTTTTGAACGTGATGAGCCCAAACATAATATTATCTGCCATTTCAACAATGGAAACTTTAATAGCGGTAATAGCAGTATTCTATGTATTGTTCGAATACTCTAACTTCTTAAAAAATAGTGAAAAAAGTAGAAATTAATCTACTTAACCTTTATTAACGATTTTTACTTTTTTAGGAGAAAGAATTATTAGATTTCTCTCTTCAGAACGTGCAAGCAATAATGCCTGCGCATCATATTTTGATCTTAATACTTTGATTTTATCTCCTGCTAATTTAAAGTTGGCGGGACTTTCCTTTTCTAAAAAGGATAAATCTAAAATAACAGGATTCTTCTCTTCAATTATCTGATCAACAACATAATTGATATCATCAAGAGTTTTAGGCCTAATTAAAACAATTTCATAAAAAGGCTGTTCAGGAGTAATCACATAATCGTAGTCATCATAAACAGGGGTAGGTTTTGGAACAGAATTTTGTGCTGTTCTAGTTTCAGGCCTATTTTGTGTACTTTGTTGATTTTGCGCATCGTTACCTGAAGGTTTAATCAAACTGTTAATAATCTCATTTAGATTAAATCCTTCACCATCCTTTTTGTCATTTGATTCTGTTTCTTCAAAGCCTAAGCTTCTTTTTATAGTATCAGTAAAGCTCATTTAAACTACTCCTCTAAATATTCAAGGATTGCATCTAACAATTTAGAAGCTCCATTTTTATAAACATCCTCAGCAGGTAAATTATAAGTAGATTCAAAGTATTCAGGGCATAAATCCAGACTAGCATTTTTAAGGTTAACTGATAAACCAACGACTTTTGTAGGTTCAACAGCTTCAATAGCTTTAATTTCTTCTTCAATGCCTCTAGGTTCTCTATATGGGTGATTTGGTCTATGTCCAACAATAACTGCATCAGGAGCGCAACCTATTAAAATGGCTGCAGATAAACCTCTTGGGTGAGGGTTTCCCTTTTCAGTCAAACTGGACTGGCCTTCAATAAAAATGATATCCGGTTGTTTTGTTTCTTCAGCATATTTGATTGCAGATAATACTGCTGCCGGAACATCCATTGCAGATAAACTTCCAGCTCTAAAGTTAAAATCAGTAGGTTCTTCCAATCCCATTTCGTCAGTTGAAATAATTGCAGGATTTAATCCTCTCTCAGCACTTGCCAAACCAAGCATTTTAGTGGTAGTTCTTTTACCACATTCCTGGGAAGTTCCTCCAACAAAAATTACCGGAGCTTTTGCTTTGTAAGAAATTTTTGGCAATACTTCACATGATTTATCAGGAGCAACACCAGCTATTTTTTCCACTACATCAAGCCTAGGGCCAATTTCTTTTACAACTACATTTTTAGAATCAGCAAACTTCTTTAAAGACAAATTCTCACTAATGGATAATGATCTAAAGGAAGTGATTACATTTAACCCTGCATCAATAGCCTGAACTGCATATTTTAAAGCAGTCCCTTCGGCACCAATTGGCAACATTATGACTAAAGATTTGGCTGCTGGAGCGCTTTTTAAGCAGTTAGCTAAACCGTCTGCTACGATATGGCCACAAAACTCTTTTCCTTGTTTTCTTACATCATCATCAATGAATCCTACTGCATCAATTCCGTCAAGATTAGAGAATTTTTCTCCTCCACCGCCACAACCGACAACGATGTACGGATTTAAATCTTGAAGTTCTTTTACTGATTTTACTGAATACAAAAATTTCACCCCTATAAGTTACCTATAAGTTATAATTTATAACAACCGTGTAAATTTATTATCATAATTTTTCTGAAAAATTTTTCGAAAAAAATGTTATATTAGTAATTATGATTTTTCATATTAATAAATGTAAATGTTTTAAGGAGAAATCAATAAAAAAATAATATCAAAAAATAGTGATAAAATAGGATGAAATCATTCTAAATCATCCAATTATCATTTTATCAAAATATGAAATAGCTTATTTAAAATCAACGTGTTGAGTTTCGCCTTCGGAACTAGCACTGCCTGAATTGGAAGGGGTTTTACTAGAACCTGAAGATGAACTACTGCTTGAAGATTTGCTTGAACTTGATGAAGAGTCAGCAGTCTTATGGGTGTCGCTTGAAGATTGGCTTGAACTTGAGGATGAGTCACTACTTTGAGAACTGTCACTGGAGCTTGAGTCTGAACTAGAACTATAACTGGATTGGCTTGAACTTGATGAATAATCATCATAATATCCACTATCATCATCCACAGTATCCTCTACATATGTATCTTCAGTATCGCTTTGTTCATTGTCTTCTACTACCGCAGGAGCCGCAAAAACAAGACTGTCAAGCATATGTTTGAGAATTTCCAAATCTTCGCTTCCTATGATAATGTTATCATGGGTAGTTTCATTACCGATATAGGCAATATAGTAATGAGTGTCATTTATTGTGCTTTCCTTAATTTCATATCCTGTGTAATTTTCCACTTCATTCGCACTATTCACCCACATGTCAAGATAATTGGCAAATTCTTCATCGCTTGAAGAACTGTAATCCTCAGCACTGTTATAGGTATTCATAAAGACCTTTTTAGATGGGCATTGGTATGTCTTAATACCGTTTTCATTTACTATCCATGACGCATCGTCAGTTTTAGGCACATCAATTGCAGCAGTACTGCTGATATTTAATGTTTCATATGTAACTTCAGATTGGGAAAATAATGCTGCCCCAATACCGATTACAAGTGCGAGTATTACTAGAATTAATGCTATCAAAATATATTTGCTGTCTATCATACTAAATCACTTTTCTTAAATTTTGCATAAATTTATGAATATTGATTATATTTAATATCAATCTTATTAAATACAATAGTTTTTTTATTATAATTGAAACAAATATAACCATTAATGAGTATCGAAAATAAAGTTCAAGACAAAAGTGAGGATAGCATAAGAAAACCCTATGTCATACTTATTGGAAGTGCATCCGGAATTGGAAAATCAACAATTGCAGCGGAACTGGCTAAAACCTTGAATATCAAGCATTTGATTGAAAGTGATTTTATAAGGGCTGTTGTCCGTGGAATTATCGGTAAAGAATATGCTCCTGCTCTTCACAGCTCCTCTTACGATGCATATAAAAGTTTAAGGAATAAAAACCGATATGAGGATTACAATGATTTGGTTTCGGCCGGATTTGATGAACATGCATCCTATGTAATTCCTGCATTAGAAAAGATAATCCAAAGGGCAATTACTGATTATGACGACATTGTTATTGAAGGCGTGCATTTGGTTCCGGGGCTGATTAACACCGAACAATTTGAAGACTATGCGAACATCTACTTTTTTATCCTGGGTTCTGATGAGGAATCCCACAAAGAAAGATTTGTCAAAAGGGCCGTTCAAATCCACAGAGGTGGAAAACAGCTGGATTTCTTTAGAGAAAACAGAATAATCCATGACCATCTGTTAAAGCAAGCTGAAATATATGATGTCAATGTTATCCATACCGAAACAGTCGAAAAAACATTGGATAAAATCTTAGGGATAATAAATAAATCCTGCGCTACAATAAACTTGATAAACAGTATTGATGAGTTAGAAGACGTTATTGACATAATCATCAACGAGAACAATGGTTCGCTAGAAAAAATTACCTACAACATCAAAGGATTTAAAGAGCCATTGACTAGAAATATTGGTGTTTCAGACAGCAAATCCGCAAATACGTTTATTAAAAGCATTAACGAAGATAAGAGTAAAAAGGAATACCTGTCAGAATTATATAATTTATCAGAATATAGGAAAACCACTATCTGTGCATCAAATAAAGAGAGATTAAATAAAATCATTGAAGAATTAAAAGAAAAGGGGTATGTTTTAGATGAGTGAAGAAAACCTTGCAGAAATGATTATCAAATGTCCCGCCTGCGGCATTGAAGGCGTGGCAAAATCAATTATGAAAGAACTTGACATTCCTCATTTTGGGAAAGTCTTAGAAACAACAATCCTATGTCCGAAATGTGGATTCAGACATAGTGATGTAATAGCTTTAGAGCAGAATGATCCTGCAAAATATGTTTTAGAAATAAACAAAAACAATTTGTCCATACGTGTCGTCAGGTCCCAATCCGCAACTGTGGAAATACCTGAAATTGGCGTGAAAGTGGAACCCGGTCCAAAATCAGAAGGTTACGTGACAAATGTGGAGGGGGTTCTTACCCGTTTTGAGGACGCAGTAATTAAAGCCTTGAACTTATTTGAAGATGCACAGTCACAGGAAAATGCAAAAATTGCTCTTGAAAAAATAAGGGAACTTAAAAAAGGAAACGGAACTGCTACATTGATTATGCTTGATCCGTTCGGTCAGAGCAATATTGTAAGTGAAAAGGTTGAGATTTCTGAAATTCCCGAAGAGGAATTGAAACAATTAAAAACTGGTTTTTACGATTTAAATGAATAAGAGGAAGATTCATTCATCCTCCTCATCTTCTTTTTCTGTTGCTGAGAAATCAACAAAAGAGTCTTCCTCAACAACATCCTTTAATTTTAATGTTTTTTGAACATCAGCAGATAATGCATCGCAATCCGCCTTGATTGCATCCAAATGCAATAGTATTCTTTCTTTTTCCTGATTGATTCTTTTGATGTTTGTATATGGGTATGTGGATTCCTTGAACATTTCGTAGTCTATAGTGGTGTATGGGTACTCGTTTAACTGTTTGCATACGTTTTTCAAAATGTCGCCTAAAAACTTGTTCATTTCAACTTTTACCCTTTCCCTAATCATTTTATCGTCATCCAACTCTCTTTTCATTAATTTTACAACTTCCGCATATGCAAATGGCAATTCTTTTTTATTGACTTCTTCTGACATGGTTTTACCTCACAGTTTTTATCAAAAAATGGTTGTTCAACTAACTTTTAAAAAAAAAATATTTTAGTAGTGTCTAATAATATATTTAGTTGGCATTCTATATAAAGGTTTTGTTTAAATGAAAGAACCGACTAATTATTTGATATGATATTGATATAAGTTATCAAATAATGTTGCATAAAGTAGATTATATGAATGCTTGTAAATTTTGAAAAGTCAAATTATTGAATAGTGAAACATCTAAAAGGATATTATTCTAATGAAAAAATATTACTGATAACAAGTTCTCTCTAAAAAAAGTCAGGCAATGCTGATAAGTGAAAAATAGGATACTGTGAAATTCCGGATAGGAATTAAAAAAAATTATTAAAAATAAAATAAATTAGAAGAAGATCTATTCCTCTTCTTCGTCTTCTTCTTGAATTGATGCTGAAAAACTAGCGAAGGTGTCTTCTTCAACAACATCTTTTAATTTTAAGGTTTTTTGTACGTCCATAGCTAATGCATTACAGTCTGCTTTAATAGCTTCTAAATGCAATAGGATTCTTTCTTTTTCTTGATTGATTCTTTCAATGTTGGTGTATGGGTAAGTACATTCCTTAAACATTTCATATTCAATTGTAGTGTATGGATAATCGTTTAATTGTTTACATACATTTTTTAAAACTGAATAGAGGAAATTGTTCATCTCTACTTTTACTCTTTCCCTGATCATTTTGTCATCATCAAGATTTTCTTTCATTAAACGTACAACTTCTGCTTTTGCAAAAGGTAATTTTTCTTCCTCGATTTCAGAAATTTCTTCAATCATTTCTTCTTCAGACATAAATTACACCTCATGTGTTTGATTAAGAATATTGATTCACTCTACGTTTTTTTAAAAAAAATATTATTTCATCAATATCTACCAATACATTTGTTGGAAGTTTTATATAAAGGTTTTGCTTAAATTGAAGAAACGGACAAGTATTAGACCATATTTATATCCAACTTATAAAATAATTCATCGATAAATTAATAATTCGGACACTTACAAATTTTTGAAAAATCGTTTGAAAAAAATAAGAAAAAGTAGCTTAAAAGCTACTTTAAATTTATCTCTTTTTAAAAATATCGCGACCTCCAAAAATTATGGAAACTAATGTAGAAGCGATTAACAATGCAATCAGATTTGCAGTAGAGTATTTTTTAAGGTTAGAAACTGGATGATGAATATTTCCAGCTTTAGACATCTTTTGTTTAGCAAAATCACCAGTGACATTATTTAAAATATTGTCCTGATGTTTAACGATTTTTACTAAAGCAAAATCATCATTATTACTTAAATCAATATCAAAGGTATCGCTTACAACAGACACTACATTTTTGAAGATGCCCTCTTTAATAGCTTCAAATCCAAGTAATAATTTTTCTTCACCACCCGCAGCAAGTTCATCCATGGACCATTCATAACTTGAAGTGTCGAATGTGCCTTTTGTTGCTTTAACAGACCTTAAGACTAAAGAATCATCAAATACTTCACTAACCTTAACGTTCAAAGCATCATCAGGCCCCAAATTACTTAGTTTGATGGAAAAAGTAACCAAGTCCCCTACGCCATACTTGTATTTTGATACTGTCTTTGTAATTGCCAAGTCTGCTGCAGGATAAACATGAACAGTATCTTCAGCCTCATCGTTTAAAGGGTTAGGATCTTTTTCATTGCCGGAAACGATAGCATAATTAGAAATGTCTCCAGTTTCGATGACTTTGGATATGATTTCTAACTTTTTAATTTCTCCAACTTTTAATTCCCCAATATGCCATATGCCTGTTTCATAGATTCCATCACCGATTGCTTCAATTAATTTTAAGCCGTGAGGGAATGTATCTTCAACAATAACACCAGTTGCATCATTAAAGCCCTCATTTGAAACGACTAATGTCCATTTAATGATATCACCATAATTTGCACTGGAAACGTTTGCGAATTTTTCAATTGAAAGGTCTGCAACTGGAGATGCATCAATCAACTCATCATCATGGTTATTGGACATGTTAACATCATACTCATTCGCTATTGCAGATACATTATTGATGATTGTTCCTAATCCATTTACATAACAACTGATGTTTATGCTTTCGCATTCGCCTTTGTTTAGATAATCTAAAATCCAAATGCCATTTTCATAAGTGCCTCTACTGGATGCATAATCTATAAAGATTAGATCTTCAGGCAATTCATCGTATATACGGACATCTGTTGCCATATCCGGACCCATATTTTTAACAGTTATTGTCCAAACAATTACATCGCCGAAAAAAGGATTAAGATCATTAACTTCCTTTAAAACAGCAATATCGGCCGCTAATGGCACGTCAATAGATTCATTATCAATATTGTTAGTTAAATCCGAATCATATTCCCTTCCGGAAATTCTAGCCAGATTTGTTAAATGACCAGTTTTATTGACTTTACAAATGATTTCTAATGTTTGCATTTCGTCTTTTTCAAGACAGCACACATTCCACACACCCTCATCATAAAATCCTTTGCTTGCAGTATAGTTTAACAATATTAACCCGTCTGGCAAAGCATCATCCACCACAACATCAGTTACCTTGTCAGGACCTTTGTTTGATGCAATTAATGTCCACTTGACCAAATCAGTATAATTGACCTCACTAGCATTGACTAATTTTACAATAGCCAAATCACCGGATTTATTAACAACAATAATTTCACTATCATTGTTATTGGTTAGATTATAATCAAATTCCTTAGCAGTGACTTTTGCATCGTTTGTGATGTTGCCGGTTGCATTGACTCTAGTTATAACATTGAATTCAGCTGATTTTCCTTTATTTAAAGTGCCTATATCCCAAACACCAGTATTATGATTAAATTTACCTTGTGAATCATCACTAATCCAAATCAAAGATTCTGGAATCACATCAGTAAGTTTTACGTCATGTGCATTATCCGGACCGTTATTCTTAACGATTAAAGTCCATTTTACTACATCTCTGAAATTAGGGTTGGAATTATTAACCAATTTTATAACTTCCACATCTGATGCGGGATTTATTGTGACTGATTTATTGGCAACATTGTTTTCAGGGTTGTAATCGTATTCATTGCATGTGACATTTGCAACATTTACAAATTTGCCTGTCTTATTTGCCTGGGCAATAATGACAATCTTTAATATCTCTCCAACATTTAAATTACCTATATTAAACACATTGTTTGAATAGGAACCTTTATCCAAAATTGAATTAATGTAAATAAATCCGTTTGGCAAGATATCAACTACTTTAACACCGGTTGCATTGTCAGGACCGTTATTTTTAATAGTTAATGTCCATTTGACCAAATCAGTATAATTTGCAGTTGAAACGTTGGCTGATTTTGAAATTTCCAAATCCGCTGAAGGTCCGACATTGATTTGCTCATCATCGTGATTGTTTGACAAATCATAATCAAACTCGCGGCAAGTCACGTTAACCTCATTGATTATTTTTCCTGTTGCATTCACTTTACAAACTATTGAAAGTTTAACGGATGCAGAAGGATTTAAAGTTCCAACATTCAAAATGCCCATACTAGTGTTGTAATTTCCGTTACAACTTACAAATATCAATGATTCCGGAAGAATGTCAACCGCTTTTACATCATGGGCAACATCAGGACCATTATTTGTTACTTCAATAGTCCATTCTATTGAATCGTTGAAATTTGGATTTGAATTGTTCACCAATTTTTGGACTTCCACATCACATGCAGGATTGACGGTAATTGCTTTTTGATCTTTATTATTTGACATATCATAATCGAACTCGCGAGATGATACATTAGCATTATTTACAATCTTGCCTGTTGCATCAACCTCACAGACCAAATTTAACCTAACTGACTTGTCAACACCCAAAGTTCCAATATTCCAAATACCTGTATTCTCATCATAAGCATCCACATCACTGCTGATGAATTTTAATGAATCTGGAAGCACATCAAGAAGCTTAACATCATTAGCAATATCAGGACCGTTATTCTTAACGATTAAAGTCCATTTGATTAAATCGTGATAATTCGGATTGGTCACGTTGACATGTTTTACAACACTCACATCAACGGCAGGTGCAACACTAATTTCTGCATCATCATAATTATTTGAGGGGTCATAATCAAATTCCCTTAATGATACAGCAGCATTATTCCTGATAACACCTGTTGCATTGACTCTAGCCACAATATCTAATTTAACAGAGTTATTAACACCTAAAGTTCCAATATTCCAAATACCTGTATTGTTATCATAGTTTCCATCACAACTAACAAAAATCAAAGATTCTGGAAGCATATCTTCAACCTTAACGTCATGGGCAACATCAGGACCGTTATTCTTAACAACCAAAGTCCATTCAACCAAATCCCGATAATTCAAATTAGTTTCATTGACGGATTTTTCAATAGCCACATCCGCTGCTTGAGGAACATTTATCGCTTTTTCATCATAATTATTGTTGAGATTAGTATCAAATTCCTTTCCTGTGACATTTGCCTTATTTACTATATCTCCAGTCTTATTTACTTGAGTTACAATATTTACAACAAATGTCTGACCAATTTTCAAATCGCCAATACTTAAAACACCAGTGATTGAATCGTATTTACCATTGCTGTCATCGCTTTTCCAGATTAAGCCATCCGGCAGAACATCATATACGACAACCCCAGTAGCATTATTTGGACCGTTGTTTGTGATATTCAATGTCCAGACAACCAGATCCCCATAATTTATAGTGTCCTTATTAGAAGATTTGACTATCCCATTGTCAATTTTCGGATAAACATTGAATGTTGTAGCATTAGTAATTCCCTTGTAGTAATTATCTTCAAAATGCTTTGCTGTGACATAATATTTTCCAGGTTTCAAATTAGTCAAGTTATCAGAGACTTCACCCAAATAACTTGAATTTAAGGAGTTATTGTAAACGACTGTTCCATCTTCATGTTCTACTGTCATTAGTATTGCCATGTTATACTCACGGTCATCCTGGTATAATTCACCACTCATTGTGGCGCCGGAAACCGGATGTTCACCGTCAATTTCAATGTTATTGTAATTTGCGGCATTATAAATTGCATTTGAAACGGCCAAATTATCATAATCCGCAATGTTATTTCCACCAACAATGACGGATTTGATGTTTTCTACATCCCCATAGTAGATATCATGAGCAGAAATTGGCAAATGATAGACCCATGCCTGATTTTGATATAAAGTGTTGTTTTTTAACTTAAATTCAACACCATGTTCATCAAAATAGATTGCACTACCGTTTCTTGCAGTGTTATACATGAAAACGTTGTTTTGAGCTAATACTTTTGTAGAATTTACATAAATAGCCCCACCTAATCCGTCATTCAATTTATTAACGTCTGGTATTGCTTCATTAGCAATGAATGTAGAATCTTTGACTGTTGTATCTTCACCTTTAATAAATACGGCACCACCGTCAATATTCGCAATGTTTCTGTTAAATTCAGAATTTATAATTTTAACATTATCTGCCTCAATATTCACAGCACCACCATACTCTGAAGCATAATTATCATTAAAGATAGATTTTTCAATTTTAATATTGAATCCATCCAACTTAACTGCACCACCTAGCGGAGCACTGTTTCCTTCAAAAACACTATTTGTAATGTTTAAATCCATAAAAGTCTGATAATCCATCAATATTGATACTCCTCCACCAAATACGCTTGCGGAATTATTGATTAAAGTACAGTTGTTTAAGTTTCCTGAAGCGTGGAATGTCAAAGCACCACCATGATCTGCACGGTTATTGATAAAAACGCAATCATAGTATGATGATCCGTTCCTAACGCATCCTGCTCCGGCATGTCCAGACCCATCGGAAGTTATTACAATGTTGTTTTTGAATACACACTTGCTAACAACCCCATAAGACGGTTCGGTATCCAAACCTATCTGTATTGCTCCACCACAGAGAGCCTCAGGACCACGGACATAATTTGAATCAAAAATACAGTTCGTAATTTTGAAGTCATGGCTGAAAGCCCCTACAGCACCGGCAGCAATGCCTGCACCATTATTTGTGAAATTACAGTTTTTGATTGTTAAACCTTGAGCGGTTTCTGCCTTATATGGCGTGTGAATTGCACCAGAGGTGGTTTTTGCAAAATTGTTTTCAAAAACACACTTATCGAATGTTATGTATTTAGCAGAAACCTGTACAGCCGCACCTCTACCATCCGTATATCCATTAATGAATTTCAAATTGGTAAATTGAGAATTGGCTCCGCCAGAACTAATTTTCAAGATTACTGTTGATTGTTTTCCATTTAATGTTGCACCGGATGATGAAGTGAATGTCAATTTTTTATTGAGTGAAATCGTATCAGAGGAACTGGTTGAAACGAAGGTTCCACTAAGTTTAATTGTATCTCCGCTACTTGCTTTGTTTATAGTATTCTGAATATCTTTAAATGTACCTCCATTGAGAGAATATGAATTTGCTCCCAGTGACTCATTGTTTTCATAATTCAACGACATGATTTCATTTTCTTGAGAATCTTCTAGCTTATCTTCTAAATCTAATTCCACATTAACTTCATCAGTCTCATTCAAATCTATGGCATATGCTCCTTCCATATCCACTCCGATTGAAATGAACACTAAGCCAATGAGGACTAATGAAACGAGGAATCTTTTGCTAATAGCTATCTTTTGAATATTTCTTAACATATTATTACCTCAATTGAGGACGTTTACGCAGTATTAATTAACAAAAGCTATCAATCAGCAATTAAACTTTTTATTTTTAGTTTTAATCTAAAAAGAATATATCCAACCACCAAATTTGAAAAGATAACCTTAATTAAAAAGCCAACTATTATTTAGCAGCCTTACACGAAAAATTTTTAATCAAATTCTTCGCCACGATTAAAAATTATCCTTCAATTTGACATGACGGAATATACTTTTTCAAATCATGACAAAATTTAACTTAAAATAAAAGATAATCTCTCTAAATCCTCAAAAAAACTATTACCAATTGATTTATTTAAATCTTTTGTTTTAAATGGCTTAAATTTCTTTAATTTAAAAAATATCTGATTTCAAAAGAAATATTATATGGAAACGTTGAAAAAATATTTTATTGATAAAGTTAATAAATTAATATTAATTAACATCAAGGAAAAAGAAAAATGAAAAAACAAATTGCAATACTGATATTGGCATTATTGATAATTGCCCCAGTTATTCACGATGTATCTGCATCAAAGACAGTATTCATAACTTCGGACAATATAGTAAACCATGATCAGGACATAAAGTTATTAAACTCGCTTAAAACTCATATAGAAGACATAAGTAATGGTGAATTACAGGTAATTGTTGACAATCAGGCACCTGCACCCGGAGAAGGATGGCGGTCAATAAATGTGACAAGTGACGTAAGCATCAACATCGCCGCTTCGGATGCCGGAAATTATATGCAGCTTGCTTCATCAACTGTTGATACAAATAAACAGATTGTTTTTGTAAACATAGGCAGCTATGATTTGGATAACCATACCAACTTCCTTAGAAGAGCATGGGACGATAATTATTCAAATGAGGCTCTTGCCGGAATGCATGACCCTGGAACATTTCTAAAAAATGCCGGAATCTATTACATACAGCCGGCTAAAGAATTTCCAAGTAACGTTGAAGATGGCGTCTTATCTAAATATGATGAAGACATGAACAGAAAAATGGCAAAAGAAATTGTGGACATCATTAATGGATATGGAAATTATTCAAAAGTCTACAGTAGTGAATTAGTTGTAACAAATAAAATATCCCCACAAGGCATGGCAAATGCAAGCAAAATGCTTGTCCAAAGTGGAGATAACGAAATGAAAGGCCCATACGGTCCATATTCAACCCCTCAATTACTATACCAAACCAGTGCTTACCTGAATGGTGATGGAATTGACATTCCTAAAGAATATGACGAACCAGACAATCCACAGGGAATTTCATTTTTAACAAGAGACAGTTATTCCGTTTACGACTATTTCAAAATGGCAGGAATCGTTAAAAACTATATGGATGCAAACGGCAAAGCACCTGACTCAATAGTGTATGAAGGAGCACATATAGGCTATTATGACCTTGTATACAACTTTGCAAAAATCGTGCAGAATCATACTGATGCTAACCACATGGGCTTTGAAAGTGAATATCACTTCGATAAAGTAAATGATTCATTACTATTACATGTATTCCCATTCATCTTAGTATTATTTGTACTATTAGTTGCATATTTATTTATGAAAAGAATTAGACTATTTTAATAAAAATTAGGATTATAGGAGAAAAATTATGAGAAGATATATATCGGAATTAATCGGAACAATGGTACTTGTCCTGTTCGGTTGTGGAAGTGCAGCCATAGCCGGTTCAGTATTAGGTACCGTTGGAATTGCATTGGCATTCGGTTTATCCATCGTTGCTATGGCATATGTGATTGGAGACATTTCAGGATGCCACATCAATCCGGCTGTTTCAATCGGCATGTGGATTGATGGAAGAATGGAAGCAAAAGACCTAATAATGTACATCGTATTCCAATGTATTGGTGCAATCATAGGTATTGCGATATTGGTTGCAATCATCAGTTCAATTCCAAGTCTTGGAGGATATGCTGCAACAGGACTTGGCCAAAACGGATTTGGATCTGCATCAAGCCTAGGTATCGATGTTGTTGGAGCAATTATTGTTGAAATTATTTTAACCTTTGTATTTGTATTTACTGTCCTTGGTGTTACAAAAAAAGCAGAAAACGCTACAGTCGCAGGTATTGTAATCGGTTTGACACTTACTTTCGTACATATTATGGGAATTCCATTAACCGGAACTTCCGTAAACCCGGCACGTAGTTTAGCACCTGCATTATTCCTTGGTGGCCAGGCTTTAGAACAAGTTTGGGTATTCATTTTAGCACCTATTGTTGGTGCAGTCATTGCAGGTTTCCTATACAAAGGCTTAACTTCAGAGGATGCTTAAATCCTCTAATTTTTTCTTTTTTTAAATCTTTATACTTCCAATGTAAGTATGGCTCTTAATATTTTCAAAATTAGCTTTTTTATAGAATTCAAAGGTGTCCTCGTTAGCCACATACATATGCGCTAAAGCTATTCCTACATCGATTGGATTCCATTTCTTGATGAATTGGCGTTTAACAATATTCTGTTTTACCTGATAGACATCAAAGCCGTCATCCGAATGTTTGAAATACCAAGGCTGTGCATTGATGGCTGATGGAGCGAGTTGTGCTGGAATTAATCTCTCATCGGCAAAATCTGAAATTTCATCCAGTTTTTTCCTTTTAAAACTAGAGCGGTCTCTTGTAATATTGTCTGATTTGCCAAATGCAATGGTTATCACAAAACCTGGTCCCTTATCCTTAGGTGAAGCCAAGCCCACCCAGCAATTGCCAATACCCTTACTTTGGAGATATAAGCAAAGCTGCTCGAAAATAAAACCGATATCTATATGATTCTCTTTTTTATCAGCGTATAATGCCAAATAATATGGAGCGGAAAAACGTGCGCGATTATTAACCTTATCAAGAGTTAATATTTCATAATGGTAGTCTACACCTTCATTTAATGGCTTGACTTTTGACATTGCATCATGAATCATATCCATGTCAATCTCATCTTCCAAATACTTGCGGCAGGATTTCCTTTGATAAATTTGCTCATTTAAACTCATTAATAATAATTATTTTCTCCATCTTATTAAAATTTAAATAATATCTTAAAGATAAATATATATTTAAGGTGAATATATGAAAATTGTTGTTGCAATTGGAGGATCTATTTTACTTAAGGAATATGATAGTAAAAAATTCCAAGAATACAGTGCTATCTTAAAAGATTTGACCAAAGAACATGAAATATTTGTTGTTGTGGGTGGTGGAAAACCTGCAAGGCAATACATCAGTGTAGTCCGTGATTTAGGGGCTGGCGAAGCGCAATGTGACGATATCGGAATTGAAGTTACAAGAATCAATGCAAAACTAATGTTGTCTGCACTTGGTGATGCTGCATATCAAAGAGTGCCTCATAACTTCCAGGAAGCTTTAGAATTCTCAGCTACTGGAAAAATAGTCGTTATGGGTGGAACTGAACCTGCACACAGTACAGATGCAGTTTCTGCTATTCTAGCAGAATATGTTCAAGCGGACAAGCTCATCAACTTGACTTCTGTCGATGGAATGTATACCAAAGACCCTAATAAATTCGATGATGCGGAGCTTGTTCCAGAAATTACCGCAACTGATTTGCTTGCATTCTTAAGCGATAAGGACGTTAAAGCCGGAACATATGAATTTTTCGACACAACTGCAGTTCAGATGATTAAAAGGTCCGACTTAGAAACCGTTATAACAAACGGTTTTGAGCCTGAAAACTTGATTAAAGCAGTTAACGGAGAACCTATCGGAACAAGAATCATTAACGAATAGGTGATTAAGTGGATAATCTAATCGATATTGGCTTAAACTTAATGCACTCTTCATTTAGAAAAGACAGAGTCGAAATAATTGAAGAAGCAAAAAGGGTTGGTGTAAACCAGTTCATAATTACTGGAACCAACATTCATGCAAGCCAATTGGCAGCAGAATATGCATCCAAATATCCCGGAACTCTCTTTTCAACATCAGGAGTTCATCCACATGATGCAAAAACCTGTAACGGCCATACTATTTTTGAAATAGAAAAAATAGCTAAAAACAAAAGTGTGGTTGCCATTGGCGAATGCGGTCTTGATTATAATAGAAACTTCTCGCCACAAGACCTTCAAAGAAAATGGTTTGAGGCACAAGTAGAATTAGCGGAAAGAGTGGACATGCCATTATTTTTACATGAAAGAGAAGCCCACGAAGATTTATGTACAATATTGAAAAGGCACGATAGCGTTATTGAGAAATCCGTTGTTCACTGTTTTACAGGAAACAAACAAGAAGCACAGAACTACATCGATTTGGGTTGCTTTATTGGCGTTACTGGATGGATTTGCGATATGAAAAGAGGAAGGGACTTACAAGAGGCCGTAAGTGTTATTCCCCCAGAAAAATTGATGATAGAAACAGATGCGCCATTCTTAATACCAAAAAACTTTGACAGAAAACCTAAAAAGAACAGAAATGAACCGAAATATTTGCCTCATATCCTCGAGACAATTGCAATGTGCATGGGTCTTGATGCTGAAGACCTTGCAATTCAAGTTACTAAAAATACAAAAGAATTTTTTAAATTATAGGAAGTGAAAATATGGCAGTAGAACCTCATAAACATTGTCCGATTTGCGGAACCCCAATACCTTTAAACGAACTCGTATGCTCACCAGATTGCCAAAAAGTCTGGGATGCAAGATTAAACCAAAGAAAAAGATCACAAATAATCTTATATGTAGTGATTGCAATCTTTTTAATTATTTGGGCAGTGATGACCTTTATGAAATAGGGATATAATGATTTTAACCTCATCAAATACCTTAGAAAACAAAAAAATTATAGAATACAAAGGATTAGTAACTGGAGAATCTCTGATTGGAGCCAATATCTATAAAGATTTATTCTCCGGTGTCCGTGATGTTGTAGGTGGAAGAACCTCACAATACGAAGAAGAATTGCAAAAAGCGCGCGACATCGCTTTTGAAAGCATGAAAGAAAAGGCCGAAAGTTTAGGTGCAAATGCCATAATCGGGCTTAAGATTTCCTACAACAACCTTGGCGGCACTATGGGAAATACAATCCTTGTAACCGCATACGGCACTGCAGTCAAATGTGAATAACATGAATCTTAGAAATAGAGATGAAAGACTGGCGCATCTAAAAGAAGCTATCATATGCATCACATCAGGTACATTAGCCGGTCTTGCAGTTTATCAATTCTTTTTATACTTCAACATAGCAATTTTTGGCTGGAATTTAGGATTGATTTTTGCACCGCTTATTGCAGGATATGTCGAAACCATAATTGCAAATAGAATACTCGGCGAAGACATCGGTGCAATTAGCGCATTTATCCTTTTTGCATATACCACATATTATAGCTTTATTTTGAAAAATCCTACATTAGGCATGAATTTTATTACTGTCGGATCAATAGTAGTAATCCTGCAAGCCGCATTTCCAACATTGATTAACTATATCTTGATAGTTGTTGGAGTAGGCGTGATTTCCTACATTTTTGGATTTTTTAAAAGAATAACTACTTATATATACCATAAAATAAAGAATTTTAATTATACATACATTCTTAAAAAGCCCTATGAAGTTGAAGAACATACTGTTGAGGAATTTGATGAAGAAAAAAGCAATAAAAAAATCAATAGTCTGGATTTCATCTTTATGACTAGCACAGATGTTCCTGATAAGCAAATTGTTAATCTAGGCCAATTCTATTCAACTGTGATTTTGGAAAAAGATAAGCATTTAGTTCATGCAGATCCCGAACAGGCAGAAATGAACACATTAAATACCTTGAAATCTGGAAAGGACGAATGTTTAATCGGATTGACTAACAAAATAAAAGCAGCTGGTGGAAATGGAGTCCTTGATTTAGACATACAATATTGTTTGATTGGGCTTGGCGGTGACAGTTACCAAGTAAGTGCCATTGGAATGGGAGTGTATCTAAAATAGGTGATAACATGAACGCAGAAGATTTCATTGCTCAATTAGTTTCAGAAACTGGTTTGACTCAAGAACAAGGTATAACAGCTAACAGTATTTTTGAAAGTACCTTTTTAGCTGGTAATAAAAACAAAGACTTTATTGTGCAACAATTGATGGAAAGATTAGGTGTTGACGAATCCCAAGCAAACTTGATCTATGAAGTCGGTGTTGGAATTTTAGCAACCGGTATTTTAGGCAAACTCAAAAAAAGAATTTTCGGAAGATAAGGGGAATTATTCTTCTTATTTCTTATTTTTAATTTTTATAATTTTATATTCAAAAAAAACTTTTTTTTTAACCCTTAAAAGGTGAGAGTATGGATAACGAAGGAACAAAGATCATACCTATTATTGGATATGTAATAGCATTTTTATCCCCACTTTTAGGTTTGATATATGGGGCAATATTGTTTTTCTACAAAAAAGATGTTCCATTATACCGCAAACATGGTAGATACATAATATACTTTGCAATTGCCATGTTTATAGTCAGTCTGATAGTGGCATGGACAATGGGATGGATTTAATAGTTAAATGAATTATTCCAATTCATTTAATCTATTTTTGAAATCCTTATTATCTTTACAGTTACTAATAGCCTTCTTTAAAATATCTATTTCTTTATCAGTTTCGCCTTGTTTTTGATAAATATTTGCCAATGCTTCATATGCTTTTTGAGAATCTGGCAAAACAAAAATGACTTGCTTATATAATTCAATAGCTTCACTGAATTTGCCTGATTTTTCCAGATATTGGGCTTCATTCATCATATTCTTAATATTGTCGAATTTGCCGTCTTTTTTAGGTTTGATTTTCCCTTCAACGTTCTTCAATTTATCAAAAATACTGTCTGCTTCACCAGCATCAAAATTTTCTCCAACTTTTCTATCTCCGCTCATCATATCACCTTAAGGCAAGATTCCTAACATTTTCAATGCCATGTACAATACAAGTACTGAAAATATGATCTTCAACTTTTTTTGAGGTACCTTATGTGCCATTTTGGCTCCAAGCGAGGCCATCGGCACTGAAAAACAAGCAATCAAAAGGAAATTAACAATGCTTACATAACCAATTGAGTATGGGAATGTGCTTACGCCCCATCCTGAAATGACATAAGACAAAAATCCTCCAATTGCTGTTAAACAAATAAAAATAGAAGATGTTCCAATAGCTTCAATCAATGAAAATCCAAGAAGTGCAGTCAGAATAGCTATTAAAAATATACCACCACCAACGCCCAAAAGTCCTGATGAAAATCCAACCAGCAGACCTATAATTGCGGTTGAAATTAAATTAAAAGGAATTTTAGCTTCTTCTCGCTCTTTATTAATATTAACGATATTATTAAAAGCAATGAACAATAATAAAAGACCAAAAATAATTTCCAATACTCTTGAAGGCAATGCTGATGCTACAAAACCTCCTATAACACCACCAACAATACCAAAAATACCCAATCTTATTCCTGGCTTTAAGATATTATCCAATGTTCTGGTGTGTCTGTAAGCTCCGCTTAAGGCTGTTGGGACAATAATGGCCAAACTGGTTCCAAAAGAAATCAGAATAGCCAAATCCGGTTCAACTCCAATATACTTCAACAGGAAATATTGGAGCGGGACAATTAAAAATCCTCCGCCAACACCCAGAAGTCCTGATGCAAAACCGGCACAAATACCGATCAACACCAATCCTATGAAATATTCTATTGTAAACATGCTCATCTATTTAAAGTATTAATATTAAATTATTGTTAATGAAACTTAATAAAACTATACTACTTGGATTTATATTCATACTCCTTGCAGGAGTAATCTTTGTAAGTGACATCTTAAATCCAATTATCAGACCGGTTACCTACCTATTTTTAATGGGATCATCAAAAGGTAAAGACATTATGTTTTTTGGCCTTTTAGGCATATTTCTAATATTATCCCAAGTCATTGAAAAAGAGATGGATGCAACAAGATATCTGAGGATTTCAATCATAATCGGTTCAGTTTTATTGGTTTTAGGCATTATTCTAGAAATCATATTTAGATTGCAGATGGGCATTAAACTTAACACCGTATTCTGCTCCATGTCCAACACAATGAGCTCTACAAGCATTTTGCATACTCACCTGTTAAAGTCCATTTTAGGAGCAGTCATAACTCAAATTATAGGTCCTTTTATACAAAGCGACATCAACACGGGAGTTGGCCTATACTCATACGTTCCAAGCATCGGATTTTTGGTAATTTTATTAATTCCCATTTTATTTGTAACTTTAGTTTTAGCCATTCAAAAACGCCCATGGTTTACAACACTTTTAATAGCGTTCTTTTCAAGTTGCCTTCTTATTGGAGCGATTGATGGAGGATTGTGGGCAACACCTTCACTTGTCGGTATTTTAGGACTTTTCTTAGTTTATAAAAACGGTTATTACCTAAATTACATTGTAGGCACTGTTTTAAAAGATGAAAACCTGCTTAAAGAGAACGAAATGATACAGCCATCTTACAGAAATACATGCTTAAGCAAAAACAGATACATGTTTAACAGGCTATTGCCTTACATGGTTGTCGTTTTAATAGTTGCATTAAGATTTACCGTTGCATTTGCAGGAGCAGAACCCGACTGCTATACTGTTGAAGTCGTAAATGCAAACGATACTGTCGATTTGGGAAATATCAGCATAGAAACTATTGATTATGATGCAAATACAAATGTAAACAAAACCATTTTCAAAGTCGAACCAACTTATAATGAAATGGAATTGATCAACGATTTAAAAGTTCCTCTGAATAATTCCTGTGAGTATTATACAGTTTCCTGGAATGCCTATTCATATCTGTGATACCATGAAAAAGATTTATCTATTTTTGCCAATCCTTGCAGGATTCATGTTCGGGTCAAGCGGCATTTTTGTTCGAACATTGACTCAAAATGGAATTGACCAAGGCACACTGTTATTTTTAAGGTTTTCAATAGCCATCATTCCAATACTGATAGCCCTTATTTTAACTGATAAGAAGCTTTTGAAAATAGATTTAAAGGACATTCCATTATTTCTGGCCTGCTCAATATGCATCATTGGCCTTAATCTATGCTATAATGAGTCAATGAATACAGTTCCACTGTCTCTTGCAGCAGTGCTTCTATCACTTGCACCAATCTTTGTGCTGGTTTTTGCCTACATTCTGTTCAGGGAAAAGATTACCTCAAAAAAGCTGATTTGCATGTTTCTGGCAATATTTGGATGTGTGCTAATGACAGGCGTTCTGGAAGATAACATTATAAACATCCCCCTATTCGGTATCCTTTCAGGTGTCGGTGCTGCACTGTTCTGGGCGGTCTATCTGATGGCCTCAAAAAAATCAATGGAAACCGGCAAACACACTTATACAATCCTATTTTACTCAATAATTTTCATCACAATAGCGCTTATCCCGTTTACCAGTTTCGGCCAGATTGCAGATTTCATTTCCATTGACCCCTTATTATGCATCATATTCCTAATCATACATTCAACATTCTCATTTGCCCTGCCTTATATCTTTTCAACATTGAGTTTAAACTATATCGACTCCGGAATATCCTCGATACTGCTATCCGGAGCAGAGCCCCTTGCGGCATTGATTTTCGGATTTTTCATCTACAGCGAAGTTCCAACAGTTTTGATGTTTTGCGGATTCATACTGACAATCGCAGCCATGATGATGCTAAGCAGGAAAGATACACTTGAAACATAACTACGGGTAGAGGTGTATTTCAACTGTAAATGCTCTAAATTAAATAAGTATGAATATTAAACCTTTTTAAAGTAATTAAAACATTATTTGCCTTAATTTATAAAAATAATATTAAACCGTATTTAATATCAAAAACCTGCAAAAAATATCAAGTTACTCGCAAAAAATTTTCATACAGTAACTAACTAAAAAACCTTAAAAATACAAATAAGTCGGTTTATAAAAAATTTTTTAAGATTAAAGTTAATTGAACAGGACTTTTCAGATAAAAATAAAAAAATATCATCAAATTTAGAAAAATCACTTTTTAAAAAAATATTGAAAATATGTTGAATTATGCTCTCTAAGAACAAAATTCTATTCAAGAAAATAATTTAAATTAAGTTAAATTACAAAAAAAGGCCATTTTTACAAATATTTATTAATTTAAAAAATAAACTTAAACATATGATTTTAAGCATTATCATACCTACCTATAATGAAGAGGAATACCTTCCAATCCTATTGGAAAGTATTAAAGAGCAAGACTTTGAAGATTACGAAGTCATTGTTGCAGATGCTAACTCAACTGATAAAACCAGAGAAATTGCAAAAGAATATGGTTGTATAGTTGTTGATGGAGGCCTTCCGGCAGTAGGTAGGAATAATGGTGCTCGTGTTGCAAAAGGGGAATATTTGCTCTTCCTAGATTCTGATTTAAAGCTAACCGAAGACTATTTAAGGGATGTATTATACGAATTTAGAATGGAGCATCTCGGAATAGCCATCACACAAATGAAACCACTATCAAATAAGGTGCAAGATAAGATATTCCACGAATTTGCAAATTATTTCATGATTAGCGTTGAAAAAATCAAGCCCCATGGAGCTGGATGCTACGGGATAATTTCAAGAAAAGAGCTGCATGATGAATGCGGTGGCTTTGATGAATCCCTAACATTTGGAGAAGATACTGATTATATCGAAAGACTGGCCAAAAAAGAACGATTTAAAGTTTTAAGAAATGCAAAAATTGGTGTTTCAACTAGAAGACTTGAAGAAGAGGGGATTACAACATTAATCCAACAGTACGGTAAAAGTACCGTTAATGATTTTTTAGGAAAAAGAACCGATGCCAGTGAACTTAACTATAACTTCGGCCATGGAAAAGAAAAGATTACCACTTCAAGACTGGATAATATAACCAGACAAACTGAAAAAATCAATAATATTAAAGAAACATATGACGATTCTCGAGAACTGATTCGCTCCACAAGAGCAGAGATTAAATCTTCAAGACGCAGGAGAGAGAAAAAAGTTGTATTTTACTGCGTTTGCGGAGAAGGAATGGGTCATGCAATAAGAACAGGCGTAATCGTTGATAGAATTAAAGACAGATATGATGTCCATATTTTCTCAAGCGAAAGGGCTTACGAGTACTTAAATTCGAAATTTGATAATGTTTATGAAATCGGCGGATTCAATACAGTTTACATTAACAATAAAGTGAACAACCTGAAAACTTTTTCTAATGCATTAAAAAGGAATCCGACCAATATTAAAGTAGGCTATGAAAATTTATATAAAAAAGCAAGGCAACTGCATCCGGATGTTATTGTAACTGATTTTGAAATATATGCTACAATGCTTTCTAAAATACGGGGAATCCCGTTAATAAGCTTAGATAACATCCATATGATTACACAAACTAAAATCGACTATCCTCAAAATCATTATGTTGAAATGCTAAAAGCGAAGGGCGTAATCAAAACATATGTTGTAAAGCCAAAAGTGCATATTCTAACAAGTTTCTTCTATCCAAAAGTAAGGGCTAAAAAGAATGCGGTAATATATCCTCCAATTTTACGTGAGGACATATTAAAATTAGAACCTAAAGAAGGAGATCATATAATCGTCTATCAAACAAGTCGTGAAAGCGAAAAACTCATTAGAAAACTCAAAGCTTTAAAAGATGAAAAATTCATTGTATATGGATTCAATAAAAGTGAAGAAGATGGAAATCTAACATACAAAGAATTTAACGAAGATGTATTCTATGATGATTTGGCCTCATCAAAAGCAGTAATCTGTAATGGTGGATTTACATTCATCACCGAAGCGATACATCTTAAAAAACCTATTTATTCAGTTCCGGCAATCGGCAACTTTGAACAGACCTTAAATGGATTTTATGTGGAAAAATTAGGATATGGAGAATATCATGAAGTTATGAGTGCTTCTAGAGTTAAATCATTCTTAAATAATCTTCCAAAATACCAAAAAAGATTAGCTAAAGTTAAAAAGACCAATAATGATGGAGTTGTTCGTGAACTGATTTATAGAATTGAAAAATATTCTAAACTTTAATAATTTTAGATAGGATATTAACTGACCTTGAATCTGCAACCATACCCAAAATATATATTGCATTTTGCATAGACTTCTATTCATAATCCCTAGGAGGATATTGAAAAATGAATAAAAAATTGTTTACAGTATTATTTATTGCAGTTTTTCTAATGGCTTCCATTAGCTTTGTTTCTGCAGCAGACAATATTCCTGTAAAAGTAATATGGGATGATGCAAATCAGGCTAATGAAAGACCAGACGAGATTACTGTAAATCTTTTATGTGATGGTAAAGTGGTCGATACCGCTAAATTAAACGCATTTAATTCTTGGAAAACTACTTTTAAGGGTTTAAATGATGATGGAAATTATGAAGTAAAAGTTGCAAGCAAAGTGAGCAATTATTCTACTCAAGTTAGAGGCAGCGCTGAAAGTGGTTTTGTAATAACTGGTAAAATCATAGCAGAAACTCTTGGGTCCAGTGCAGAAGATGCTTCCCTGGAAAATATTGACGAAACTCCAGTTGGAGATGACACTACAACAGGACAAACCGATAACAATGCTGCTGAACCAGCAGAAAACAATGCAACAGATAAAAATGCAACAGATAAAAATGCAACAGATGGTACTGCCACTAATGAAACAGATACTGAAAATAATACTACAGATGATGAAACAACCGACGGTGCCGATGTAGCTAGCAATACTCCAACTGTTGACAAGCAATCTCCAACTAAAGATAACAATAAAAATGTAAAACAAGTTAAGAAAAACGATAATAAAACTGTAAAACCTAAACACGGCCCAACAACAGGTATTCCAATTGCAGGATTGGTTTTAGTATTATTTGCAGTGGCATTTGTTCCGTTTTCACGTAAAAAATAGTTAAATTAAAAGTAGATGTTTATCATCTACATCCTTATTTTTTAAAAATTAAAAAAAAAGAATGATTAATAAATTAAATTATTAATCAAATAATGAGTGAACTTCTATAAAGTCACACCCATCTCTAATTGTTCAGTTAATTCTTTATATCTATTCCTGATAGTTACTTCAGTAACGCCAGCAATATCAGCCACATCTCTTTGAGTTTTTCTCTCACCGAGTAAAACAGATGCGATGTATAATGCAGCCGCCGCTACACCAGTAGGTCCTCTTCCTGAAGTTAATCCTTTTTCCATTGCTTTTTCAATGATTTCAATAGCTTTGGATTGTGCTTCACCAGAAAGACCGAGTTCTGATGCAAATCTAGGCACATAATCTACTGGGGAAGTCGGTGGTAATTTGATGTTTAACTCACGGGTTAAAAATCTGTAAGTACGACCTACTTCTTTTTTGGTTACTCTAGATACTTCTGCGATTTCATCTAAAGTACGTGGAACGTTACAACGTCTACATGCAGCGTATAATGATGCGGCTACTACTCCTTCAATACTTCTTCCTCTAATCAATTTATTTTCAACTGCGCTTCTGTATACTACACTTGCAGCTTCCCTTACACTTCTTGGAAGACCTAATCTTGAAGAGTCTCTGTCTAATTCACTTAATGCAAAAGCCAAGTTACGTTCAGTAGCACCGGAAATTCTGATTTTTCTTTGCCATTTTCTTAAACGGTACCATTGAGCTCTGTTTCTTGCAGGAATATCTCTACCATAGATGTCCTTATTCCTCCAATCAATCATTGTACTTAAACCCTTATCGTGAATAGTGTAAGTAATAGGAGCATCTACTCTTGTACGTTTGTCTCTTTGTTCATGGTCGAATGCTCTCCATTCTGGACCCATATCTACAAGGTTTTCATCAATAACTAATCCACAGTTAGCACAAACCACTTCTGCCCTTTCATAATCTCCAATTAAATCAGTTGAACCACATTGTGGACATACGGTTTGTTTTTCTGGCTCAGAGTCATCTTTTTGTCTTCTTCTTGAAGTTCTTTTGGAATTTTGAAGAACTTCTTCAGATAATCCTTCTTTCGTGTTAATCTCTCCTATTAAATGTTAATTTGAAATTTTCCCTAAAAAACAAATAGAGAAATAATTTTTTTATAGAATCCCTAATAAAAATAGAGAATAATATTAACCCTCTTAAAAAAATAATAGAGAACTGATT
>NZ_JBGUWC010000111.1:0-11205 GCF_045220775.1 Methanobrevibacter sp. | reverse complement strand
TGTTAACATGACCTACAAAGACGGTACAGCTTACGAAGTCCAATTAGTGAACTCCGAAGGCCAAGCAGTTGCTTTACGCGGTCAAATTGTTAAAATAACAGCCAATGGAATTACTTATAATGCAAAAACAGATTCCAATGGTATTGCAAGATTAACAATCAACTATGCAGTTGGAACCTACGAATTAAAAGCAGAATACAACGGTGTTGTAATAAACAACACAGCTGTTGTAAACAATGCATAAAATAAAACAAAAATATTTCAAAATAGGGGTTTATTAAAAAATAAACCCTTTCTTCTTTTATTTTTAAGTTCACAATCACTTATTTCAATAATGAATAGATTAAACGAATAAATTTAAATATTCTCTTTATCAAACCCATATGATATTCAAAGTAATATGATGATGAAATTAATTTATTGAACTTGGCATTATTGACTAAACAATGTCTGTTGGTTAGGTGTTAGTCATACTTATTTTTTAGTTTTGAAAAACTATTGGGATGCAGATCAAAATGATGAATCCATATTCCTGCTATGCGAATGAAGTTCATAGTGCCATTATAATGATATGAATTATCCCCTTCAGTAGCTGATAATAATCCTATTCTGTAACCTAAACATTAATAATTAAATAACTTTTAGGGATAAAACATATAATTGTAAAACTAATAGTATTATGTCAAAAGATTTTTTAATTTATAAATAAATATTAATTAATGATTACAATGAAACAAGCAATGATTGTCAGAACAGATTTAAAAATGCGCAAAGGGAAAATCGCAGCACAATGTTGTCATGGATCCATTGGAGCATATAAAAAAACAGACCCAAAAAAAATTAAAAAATGGGAAAATGAAGCTTATGCTAAGGTAGTTTTAAAAGTTAAAACTAAAGAAGAGCTAATCGAGCTTAAAAAATTAGCCGATGAAAAGGGAATTTCCAATTATTTGGTAGTTGATGCTGGAAGGACACAGATACCTACATCAAGCATTACAGTTTTGGCACTCGGTCCTGATGAGGATGAAATAATTGACGAAGTGACTGGGGATTTAAAACTTCTGTAGTTAAACCATCATATAATGAGGTCTATTTTTAATTAAACAAGGTAGTGATTCTTATCATAAAACAGGTTGTTAAAATAGGGGGAAGTCTATTTCCAAATTATGCAATAGATTTAGCAAAAAAACTTGAAAATACCAATTCATGCATTGTTTTAGGTGGAGGGGGGTTTGCAAATCTTATTCGCAAATACAATGAAGAACAAAATTTTTCAGAGGAAGTGAACCACTGGACGGCAATAGATTGTATGGATATTATGTCCAAATTAGTTAATGATAAAGTGGATTCCGCTAAATTGTCTTATTCAATAGATGAAATTAATAAAATATCTGATGAAGGATTTACTCCAATTTTCATTGTTTCTGAGTTCTTAAGGCAGGAAGACCCTTTTGAATGCAGTTGGGATGTGACTTCAGATTCAATTGCTGCATATGTGGCACACCTTCTAAATGCAAACCTTTTAATAGTAACAAATGTAAATGGTATATATACCCAAGAACCAAAAGAGTCCGGTTCAACATTCATAAGTAAAATCGATGCAACAACATTACTAACTTTTCCAGAGACATCGGTTGATGTAATGTTACCTTCTCTTTTATTAAAGTTTGGGACTAATTGTTATGTTGTGAATGGGAAGTACCCTGAAAGGGTTTTATCTCTTATAGATGATAGTATAAATGATTATAACTTCGATTACACACAAATAACAGGTGATTAAAAATGAAAACTGTAGAATGCATTTCATGTAAACAAGAAATTCCATTAACTGGACCATTCGTTGAATTCGAATGCCCAATGTGTGGAGCAAAAATCGCAAGATGTGAAAAATGCCGTACCTTCGGTCACGGCTACAAATGTGAATGTGGTTTCGAAGGACCATAGATTTTAAATGGAGGAATTAGAATGGGTGAAGTATTAACTACTATGAAAATCATGCCAGACAGTCCAGATATAGATTTGGAAGCAATCAAATCTACTATCGAAAGTTCCATGCCTGAAGGCGCAAGAATCCATGAAATTTCAGAAGAACCAATTGCATTTGGTTTAGTTGCTGTAATTTTACAATTCATCACTGAAGATGGTGAAGGCGGATCTGAAGCCGTTGAAGAAATGGTTCAAGGTATTGAAGGCGTAGCAAGCTTTGAAGTTACTGGTGTTGGAAGATTAATGTAATTAGTCTTTCACAACTTTTTTTATTTTTTTTAAATGATTATTTTTTACTTTTTCAATAATTTTTTTCTCAGGATATTTTTTAGGCAAACCTAAAAAAATCAAAACATTTATATGCTTCTTTAGTCAACATTTAATATGGTAATGAAAATTAGGTTTACCTAAAAATCTGGTTTTTATTACCGCACTCCGATTTTTATTAAATTTTTGTTAATTTAATAAAACGCATATAACTACTCTCAAGAAATTAAATATGGTCGCCATATTTAATTTCACATTATAATTGTATGATTCAGGTGAAAATCATGCCGGAAAATGAAAATAAACCAAAATGTTGTACAGTTGAGGCAAAAGATTCTAAAAAGAAGAAAAGTATTTTACAAAAAATATGGTGTTTCTTTTTTGGATGCAATTGTCATTAAATCCTATTTTTTCTATTTTTAAAAAATATTTAAGTATTATAAAGTAAATATTTCTTTATATATATTAAAGTAATTTAGAGTAGGTAAGACTATGAATAGGACAAGGAAACTGATTATTGCAATTTTAATTGTTGTCTTAATTGGATTATTTGCGATTATTGCTGGAGCTTTATTCATGGGCAACGATACCAACCTTGATGAAGGCAGTAAAAATATCCTGGTTTGTGCTATCGATGAGACTGAAGACAGGCCGGGTATGGGTGCTTGTGATATGGCATATATTGTTCATATTGAAAACGGAACTCTTATAAATTACACTCCGTTTTATCCTGGAGGAATGACTCACCCTACCGCCAGCGAGCCTCTTGAAGCCCAAGAGCAGGGTGCTGGATCTGCACTGCTACTGCACGATGCATTTTGGGATGCGGATAACGCCAAAGGAATGCAGCTTGCAAAAGAAATTGTTGAATATCGCAGCAATACTTCAATTGATTCTGTTGTAGCGATTAACACACAAGCTTTAGATGCGATACTTGATTCTGCTGCACCATTGGAAGTTAATGGCAGAACATTAAATGTAAGTGCTCTTGATTTCATCCGTGAAGAGGACTGGGGTAATGGTGTTGATAGGGCAGATGCGGTTATGGAAATCGTTAAAGCGGCTGCAAACTCTGCAAATGACCCTGTTAAAAAGGCATCAATGATTAATGCAGCACTTGATCAATACTCAAAAGGCAATATTATCATGGACCAACAAGGTGCATTTGTTAATTTGTTGGCCTCAAAAGGAATTGAAACATTTTTCCATTAATTCCTTTTTTCTTTTTTTAATTAGATTTGGGGTTCTAATCTTTTAATAAACGCTCCCATAAACATCACTACCATTGGGAAAAACACTGAATAGATTATCAATAGCAAACTTGAAGGTATTATATTCCCCATAACTGTAGAACCTGCCATCAGCATTATCAAACCTATCACTGGAGTTAAAATGGCAACAAAAGTGTAAATCAGAATAAAAGAGTTCAATCTTTGGGAATATTCTTTTAGTTTTATCTGCATGTCAAAGGTAATGTCTTTTGCAATGATATTTAAGCTGTCCGATAGGTTGCCCCCAACCCTTAAAGTTCCTATGATTTGCTGTACTGCCCGAGATAGCCCCTCTGAATTGACTCTGCGGGACATTTCAAGCAGTGAATCTTCTGTTGATTTGCCGTATTTTACTTCTTCAAGCACTCTTTTGAACTCGTTCGATAGTGAGCCGTAATCTGCATTTCTAATTGCAATCAATGCATCATGAAGGCCTTTTCCTGATTTCAGTTCTATTCCCATATGTCTTAATGCATAGGGAAGCTCCTGATTCAAGTCTGAATAATTCCGCTCTTCTTTTATTGAAGGGTAATAGAATATGAAAATATAGATCATGCCAGTCACTGTCAAAAACATTCCAAAAATCTCCAGATTGTTCAATAAGAACAGTAATATGGAAATGATTATCAGTATGCCTATTGACTGTTTGGTTAACAGGCATTTATGTAAAATGCCCCATATTGCATCTAATTGTGTTTCTTCATTTTTTGAAGTCTTTGCATCCATTTCCAAATTCAATCTTTCAAAAATCTCAAGATTCTCGCCCTCATTTTTTTCAAAGCCCATATTAGTTTCTAAATTTTTAAGAAAACCAATCAAAGACAATGCAATATCACCAACAAATATAAAAAAATTGCTTAAAATATTAATCACCTGTTTAACATGATTCTGTCTAAAACCTTTTTAGGGTTTTTGTAATACAGCTCTAAAACCGCATTAACATCTTCAACGGAGCGGATGTCGTGGTTTACCATATGCTTTAAAACCAGTTCCCTATTTCCAATTTCATGGTGAAGGTCATTTAGGGATTTCCCGCTTAAATTGGAAATTTGTGATAATGTTTTGCTGCTCACACTAACGTTTTCAATAATGTCCCGTTCAGGATTCCATTGGAAAATCTTATTTAACTGGATCACGCCTTCTTCAATTCCAACAACTTCTGCCACTTCACTGATTCTTCTAAAAGAGACTCCTGAAGGAGTATAAATCCGGTTCTGCATTATTATAAAATCAATTGCTTGAATCATTATTTCCGGAACGGACATTGGTTCATTGGTTAGTCTTGTTATTGTTTCCCTTGCATCATTGGAATGCAATGTTCCGAATCCTGAATGGCCAGTATTCAATGCGGTAAATAGTGTTATTGCCTCTTCTGCCCTTACTTCACCAACAATTATCCTGTCGGGGCGCTGCCTTAAGGAATTCTTAACAAGGTCATTCATTGTCAATTCCCCTTTGTTTTCAACATTGGGTGGTCTGGTTTCCATACGAATCACATGTTCGTGTGGAATTTGAAGTTCTAGGGTATCTTCAATAGTGATTATTCTCTCTTTTGGATTGATGAAGGCTGAAAGAGCATTTAAGGTTGTTGTTTTCCCGGAGCTTGTTCCGCCTGAAATAATAGCATTGGCTGATTTCACTCCCAATCCATCAAAACATAGCCAAAAGAATGCAGCAAGTTCAATGGAAATCGTTTTTGAATTTATCAGATCAATTATTGTCAATGGGTCCTTTTTGAATTTACGGATGGTGAGTGACGGCCCGTCTGCCGAAACTGGAGGGATGGTTGCATTTATTCTTGATCCGTCAAGCAGCCGTCCGTCTAAGATTGGAGATTCCTGGTCGATCCTGCGGTTGATTTGCCTTGCAATCGAATCTATTAGGTTTCTCAGTTCCCGTTCATCGCTGAACCTGACATTGGTTTTCATCATTCCATATTTTCTGTGATAGACATAAACGGGCTTGTCGATTCCGATAATCATGATCTCTTCCAAATCATCGTCCTGAATCAGGGGGTCGATTTCCCCATATCCGACCAAATCCCTGAGCAGCTTGCGGGATAACCTATCCAAATATTCATTTGTCATGTTATTATTCGAAGGGTTTTGCGATAACCTTACGAATAAAAAGTTCTTGATGTCATTTAATAGTTTTTCCTGATTTGGCTGGTAATTTTCACCGGATGATATAGCTAAATCAACTAAGTTTTCACGAATTTCACCTAAAAGAATTTTTTCCTCAGGCGAATAATTTTGTTTAACAATGTCATATTGCGGTATAATCTCATTATTGTTCATATTTTCACCAATGGGGATTTTTAATTACATTTAGAGATTAGTAATACTAATTTATATAGTTTTTATTACTTTTTACATCAAAATTTTTAATATAAATCAAAAATAAACAGTTAAAGTAATTGTGGTGTTTGTCATGATGGATTTGGATGAAAAAATTAATTCACTTAGCGAATGCGAGAACTGTCAGGATGTTCAAGTTAAGAAGTTTTCCCCCTTAAAGGACTTGATTGACTTTGATGAGCTTGATGGAGAATATATGAGATGTGGATGCGGAAAAAGGCCGCTTGACATTGTAATGAGTCATATCCTAAAGATAATGATTGAATCTGGAATAGTCCCTGAAAAGGCAACACTCAGACGCAATTCACCGGTTCCGTTATCAGAATTCTACTATAGCAGCTTCAACCCACAGTTCATTGGAGAAAAGACATTGATTTTGCTTCATCCTGACTTTACGGCTGAAGTCGCTTCAAGATTGATTGATGAGGTGCCTGAAGTCAAATGTGTCTTGAAGGGAAGTCCTCGCGTTCCGACAGGCCAGTTTGATAAGGACTCACAAATTAATCATTTTGAAATCCTTGAAGGTGACGACACCCAAATAAACCTTATGAGAACACTGCTTGAAGATAAGATTGTCATAGTCAAAAACCAATCAAGGCACCACATTGAAGTTGCAATGACTACCGAAGAGAAATTGGTAAGGCTTCACAATTATTTAAAGAACAACAACGTTAACAAAGGAGTTGCCGTTGATGCAATGTGCGGTCTTGGAGCATTAGGAATCTATTTGTTAAAGTTCGGATTTGAAAAGGTAATTTTCAATGACATCAATCCTGAAATGATTGAAGCGTTGAAATATAATCTTGAAATCAATGACATTGATGATGGATTTGAAATCTGCAATGAAGCGTTTGAAGATTTGGATGTTGATAAGGCTGATTTGTGTGTGATTGACGCATATCCTGGAGCGGATATCTCAGAAATTACAGAAAAAGCAGAAGAAATAGCAGATAATGTGGTAATCATCTAGCTATTTAAACAGGTTTCATTAAAATCTTCTTCAACAACTTCCAGCAGTTTTTGAATTGATTCGTCCATGTTTATTTCTTCAATATGGGTGTTAGTGTTGTGTTTTTGAAAAACGTACTCCTGAGCAAATGATCTGCTCATGAATTCAATATTCTCAAAGTTTAAAATTACTGAGGTTTCATTATTTATTTCTTTGAAGAGTTTTTTAGCGGTTGGTCCGACACCTAATTTTTTACTATATCTTTCCTCAAGATTAATCTCTAATTTAGTCATTTTTATCAACCTCTAATTTATTAATCTTTTTAAATTTAATACATTCATAAATATTCTCTATTTTCTTATTATTTATTCTCAACATTATAAAAGTTCCATTTATTCTTCTCTTATTTTGATGAAGTTTTGCACCATCAGATGTAATGTAACATACTCCTTTGCTAGATGCTATTAATATTTCTCCATCAAAACCCAATGTTGTTAGTCTAACGCTTGTATTCAATCCTCTACCATGGAGATTATATTTTTCTTTATCTGTTGTTTTACCATTAATGGACTGGTAAATGGCTTCGCAATCATTTTTATAATCTATTTGCCCTTCATAAAAACTTTTTGGAATTCCAATACCATCATCAATAATGCAAATGTCAATTTGTTGTTCATCAGGACTAATATTGATTTGGATGTACGAATTTTCAAATTTGGAGTGTTTATAAATGTTTATAAGTAATTCGTAAAGTAAAAAACTAACTCCTTGTATATCGACATCTTTTGGAAGTAACTCAAAGATAGAATCACTAAATTCTGATAAATATAAATCAATTTCATCGCAAACGGCCAAATATTCTCCAAATCTAAATAATTTTAATTTTTTAATATTTTCTGAATTCAGAATTAAATTTATTTTGTCATTTATTTCAAAATTTTTCAATGAGGGTAATATAGTTAATGATTTAGAATTTATCTTGCTAAACTCGCTTATTTCTATATGCTCTTCAAATTCATCTAATAGTGTTTTTCCCATTTTATCACCTAAACAAACATCTGTAGATAAATGACAATAGCGGGAATAATTAAAACCCCCATCAGATGGGATTTGCCGATTCCGATATAATGCGGCAGCATTCCCATTGCGGTTGAAGTAATTAGGGCTAATGTCATGTATCCGATGGGGGCTTTGTAATAGAAAACGAAAACGTATAAAATCACAATTTGAAGCAGAATGACTCCAATCGATAGTTTCCTATAGTTTACGCGCCCCATCAGTCTAGAAAAGGAATCGCCTAATTTTAAGGAAAACACTAATGAAACGGAAACCGCAAGAAGCGATGCAAAGATGAATATTATCAGATGATTGATGCTCATCTCGGAGATTAGATAAGACATATACACGGCTATTCCGCTTCTGGGATTTCCGATGATGTAGATTGCAATTAAGGAAAATAAACAATCTGAAATGTTCAGTCCTGATGTTGCAAGCAGAAAATTAACAGTATCGTCGTCGTCATTGTCATCTGCACCGCTTACGGCCTGGGCTATCACTGTTCCCTGTGCGGGACCAAAGCCTGGAAGGAATCCTAAAATCGCTCCCGTTATCCCTCCGGCAAAAATGCTTTTGAATTTGCTGTAGTCAATGTCCAGTTCATAAAAAGGGTTTTGATGAGGAATTATGGAGGAGTCGTTTAAGCTGAACAGTATTGTGCTTATCCCGAACAGTCCGGAGAATGTGCACATCAATGTGACACCGGAAGGTATCGGGCTTTGGAATATGATCCAGCCTAATATGCCTGAAAGAATAAAGAGCAGCATCGACCATAGAAAGTCCCTGAAATTTGCTGTTAGGCTGTAAGTCAAATAGACTGAAGCGATAATCAGTATCATCCATGTATATGGCTTTGTAATGTCATGCAGAATGGGCAGGGCAATTGCAAAAATCGGAAGCATCATGATTGTAACCAGTATCGCGCCGAATCCTCCGACGGACACGATTCTGATTACTTCTTTTGACCTTCCCTGCAGAACCATCCTATGGCCTGGAAGTATTGAAGTCGCCGTTCCTTCCTGCGGCACTCCCAGAAGCATCGACGGCACAAATTCAATCAATGCATGGGCAATTGACATTGAAACCATCAGAACGCAAAGAAATTCGGGAGACAACTGTGTCAATAAAAGGCTTGATGATGCAAACAGTATTGCTCCGGCCGTGTTGACGTGTATTCCAGGTATCATTCCTGTTGCCGTTCCAATAAGTATGCCTATGGAACATGCGATTACCAATTCTATCATGGCTATTAATTGTATGGACTATAATTTAAACTTTGTTTAAGCTATAAAGTAAAATTGCTTTCTTTTTGAAGAATTGCTTTCTTTTAATTGAATTGTTTCTAATCAATAATTATAAATGTTAATATCCTGTTAATATAGTAATATGTCTAAAGCAAAAAAGGTTGCAGTAATTCTGGTCACAATATTCATTGCATTGCTCATAATCGCTTTTGCAGCCAGCAGTGTATTCAATATGATTTTCCCTCCGTCCGAGGCAAGCTATGGCGATGAAGTCGTCGTGGATATCGGCGGGGACGGAGTCCTAATTGCAACTTTGGATGATTGCTTGAAGGTCAGCGAGGAAAATATTCCTGACGGCACTTTTAAAACAGCTCTTGGAACGAATTTGATTTGGAAAGACGCTAAAAACATTACCTATGTCGATACTTACGGTGAAAGGGGAAACATGATTGTTTGGAAGACTTCAACTGACGGCTATGGCATTTTTGATGTTGGCAAGATAAGTTTCGTATCCGATTATTTGGATTCCAGTGATAAGGTTTGCTTTTTGGTCAATTTCCCTGAAAAGAATGCGGTTTATGGTATAATAATCGGCAATGATAATATCTCATATACTGAATCTCAGTTGCTTTATGATATTCTAGGTTTGAACAGAACGGAATACAGCTTGACTTATGATGTTTCAAGCTACAGTTCCTCAAGCAGTTACAGTGGCGGTTCCAGCCATTATCATACGGTAGTGCCTGATAGATATACGTTATCCAGAACAGATCCCGGCGCTTACTATGACCATTATGAATACGGCGATAATTATGATATAGATGACTATCTGGAGTCCGAAGGTTATGATTAGAATCTTTTCCTGTTGAATTCCAATGATTTCAATGAGATTTTGGACAATAATTTAAGCAAATCGTCACGGGAGATATTTAAATCTTCACAAATCATATCGTCCCATTCCTTTTCTTTTTGAATTAAAAATTCTGAAGTTTCAATTCCTTTTTTGGTTAAAGTAATCTTATAAGCCCTTTTGTTATTTTCGTCAATTTTGCGCTCAATCAGTCCTTTTTCCTCGAAATCCTTAAAGGCTCTTGAAACGCCGCTCCTGTCCATCAGGCATGCTTTTGCGATATCCGATTGGTTGGTGCCCATTTCATAATATAAAAATAGCAGCATGTAGTATTGGCTAGGCAAGATGTCGGTTCCACTTTTTATATGCTTGTTCATGTAGAAATCGTGAGTTTTGCCTAATGTAATCAAATGATTTACAAGAAATGGGGAATCCTTAATGATATCGTCATATTCAATCATAATAACACTTATGTGTATTAATATTTAAATAATATTTGTAACAAATTAATCACAAGAATACTCTGGTGGTATTATGAATAAGAAAAAAATCATCATCATTTTGGCAATTGCAGCGATTTTTCTTGTACTAATGAGTCCTGCATTTGCAAAGGAAAAAGTCAAAGTCAAAATCAGCACTGACGATTATCCTTTAAAAAACAAGGGATATATTGTAATCAAGCTTGTTGACAGCAAGGGAAAAGCAATTAAAACCAAAGGAAAAATTCTCTATAATGTTACCGATGAGTTCGGCAATTATAAATGGACAAAAAAGTCGTATAATGGTGAAATTCGTCTGAAATATAGTGTTGGTAAATATAAGGTAAAAGTCAAGTTTTACGGTGATTCCAAGTATCAGAAAGCCAAGAAAACAAAAAACATCATTGTAAAAACCAGCAATTTCGACCCCTATACTTATTATGAAGATCACAACTGGGGCTTGAACCAGGAAATAGATGACTATATCGAGTATAACTATTGGGATGAAGAGATATACGACGATGCCGAAACCTATGATGGCGAAGGTCCTTGAAAATCAATTATTTTTTTAAAAAAGAGGGTTTAATTGGTGTTTATATTCGAGGAGAGTTTAAACACCAATTCGTGTTTTTTCGGAAAATTATTGGCAGATAGATTTTCCTATTGTATCAAATTAGAAAATTGTGGAAAGCTAATTTAATACAATTATGTTTATTTTGGAGATTGTATTATTATTTGACTAATAA
>NZ_JBGUWC010000110.1:0-12734 GCF_045220775.1 Methanobrevibacter sp. | reverse complement strand
GTTATAAATCAGAAGTTACTAACAGTACACTCTACAACTGGACTATCATTAACACTCACGTTCCTGATGTGACTGTGGTTAATGTTACTAAAGTTTGGAACGACAATGATAACAAAGACGGATTTAGACCTGCTAATGTAACTGTTATATTATTGGCTAACGGTACAGAAATTAACAGAACAGTTTTATCAAATGCCACTGGATGGAATTTCACTTTCAGTGACTTGCCACTCAGAAAAAACGGCACTGACATTAACTATACTGTTAAAGAAGAACCTGTCGATAATTACTCTATTAACATTACAGATCTTGGCAACGGCAAATTCGTAATCAATAACACTCAAATCGTTAAAGTTTGTGATTTAGAAATCAAAAAATTAGTAAACGCTTCAAATGTATATGTAAATGACTTGGTAGAATGGAGAATAGTTATTAAAAATAACGGTCCTTCTGCTGCTGAAAATGTAATTGTAAAAGATACTTTACCAGACGGTCTTGTCGTAATTAGTTCTTCAAAAGATTATGAACGCGATGGCTATGATTTGATTTGGAACATTGGAGAGCTACAATCCAATGAAACAATTTATATCGTATTAGTCACTCAAGTTCAAAAAGAAGGACAAATAGACAATTTCGTAACTGTTAACACTACAACCAATGAAAGCGATTATGATAACAATAAAGCAAACAATACAACTTATGTAAATCCAATTTGTGATTTAGCAATCAGTAAAGTTGTTAACGCTTCAAATATTTATGTTAACGAATGTGTTTCATGGAATATCACTGTAATTAACTATGGACCAAGCACTGCAATGGATGTTGTAGTAAAAGATACCTTACCTGAAGGCATCGAAATACTATCCGCAAATCCAAGTGCAGGCACCTTTGATAAAGAAACTAGAATTTGGAAAATAGGAAACTTGGACCAAAATACTCCTGTTTACCTTATTTTAGTTACTAAAATCTTAACAGAAGGTTCAATTACAAATATTGCTGTAGTTAATACAACTACTAATGAAACCAACACTTCTAACAATGAGGCAAATAATACTACTGTTGCAGACCCTATTTGTGATTTAATCATTAATAAAACTGTTAATGCTTCATCTATCGATGTTGGAGACAATGTTGAATGGACTATTAACGTTATTAATGTGGGTCCTTCAACTGCTTTGGATGTTAAGGTTAAAGACGCCTTACCTGAAGGTGTTTTAATTTTAAGTGCAAGTCCAAGTGCAGGCAGCTTCGATGAAGAGACTAGGATTTGGAAGATTGGCGAGTTGAAAGCAAACGAGCCGGTTTCCCTTGTTTTGGTTACTCAAATCTTAATTGAAGGAAATATTACAAATGTAGTTTCTGTCAACACTACTACTTATGAGCCGAATAAGACTAATAATGAAGCAAACAACACAACTCTTGCAAATCCAATTTGTGATTTGGCAATAAGTAAATTTGTTAATTCTTCTGTTGTTTATCTTAATGAATTCGTTGAATGGACTATTGTTGTTGTAAACAACGGTCCTAGTGTAGCAAAAGATGTTGTTGTAACTGATATCATACCTAACGGTCTTGTATTAGTTAATTCAACCACATATGTTGGTAGTTATGAAAAAGGAATTTGGACTATTGGAGATCTTGAAAAAGATACACCTGTATCTTTAGTATTGATTACTCAGGCTCTTGAGGAAGGTAATATTACAAACATTGCAGTAGCTAATACCACAACTCCAGATAAGAACACAACCAATAACATTGCAAACAATACAACTGAAGTAAAACCGGTTTGCGATTTGGAAATCATCAAATTGGTTAACGCATCCAGTGTTAACATTACAGATTTAGTCGAATGGACTATTGTTGTTGTAAACAACGGTCCTGGCGTTGCATATGATGTTGTTGTAAGTGACAATTTACCTAGCGGTCTTAAATTGCTTAACGCAGATCCATCTGTAGGCAACTATAATGACGGAATTTGGTCTATTGGAAATCTTGAAAAAGACAGTTCTGTATCTTTAGTATTGATTACTCAAGCAATTGAAGAAGGCAACATTACAAACGTGGTAACAGTAAATAGTACTACTCCTGATTCAAACAGAACAAACAATAAGGCGAATAACACAACTAATGTTAAACCTGTATGTGACTTAGAAATCGTAAAACTTGTAAGTGCTGAGAAAGCATATGTCGGTGAAGAACTCACTTGGACCATACGTGTAATCAACCACGGTCCTAGCGCAGCTAAAAATGTCAAAGTATTTGAAAACATTCCTGGCTCATTGAAATTCATCAAGGCAATCGGCACTAAAGGTAAATATGATGCAAAAACACAAGTTTGGACTATCGGAACTCTTGAAAGCGGATCAACCGCAACTCTCAAGATTGTAACTGAGGTCCTATCTGTTGGAAACATTACAAATCCGGTTGAAGTGACAACATCAACTCATGACTCTAATAAAACCAACAACAAAGCAAATAACACAACTAAGGGTATTGCTGCTGTTGATTTGGCTGTTGTCAAATATGCTGACAAAGCCACATATCATGAAGGCGATGTAGCTCACTGGTATATTACTGTAATCAATTATGGCCCATGTGTTGCGCATAATGTAGTTGCATTCGATGTATTGCCATCCGCATGCAAATTCATTGATTATAAGGCAACAAAAGGAACATATGACGTTTCAACAGGCAAATGGACAATTGGTGATTTGGCAAAAGGCGAAAGTGTTACTCTGGAAATTATATGTAACGTTACCAAAGCGGGCAACATTACTAATGAAGTATATGTAACCTGCGATGAAAACGATACCAATCCGGATAACAACTACGACAATGCTACAGTTGAGGTTCTTCCTAATGAGCCTCCAGTTGACAATCATACACCAGTTTTACATGAAACCGGTAACCCAATTGCATATCTTGTAATTGCATTGTTTGCCATTTTCGCAAGTGTTAGGTCTAGAAACAGGAAAGAATAATTCAAAATATTAGTTAACTAGTTTAAAAACTAGTTAACCACCTTTTTTTATTTTTTTTTTTAAGATCAATTTTTTACGCATATATTAATCAAAAGTATTTTTTTATTTTTCATCAATCAGATTGTGAAACTTTTAAACATCTGAAAATTACATTTACTGCAATATTGCCATATAAACGAAATATTTATATATAATGTAAATCAAATTTAGTATTGTACCTTATATTTTGACATAAACCACACCGTTACTTAAGGATTGTAATTTGACTCTATACGAATTTTATTGACTGTTAAGGGAGTTGATAAAAAATGCCACAAATTGTACAAATTCACTACTCATGGAGTGTAGTGTTCTTTTAAGTTCATATGGTTGCCTAGTCAACACTATCAAACTTGATTATAGTTTTTCACCCCGTTGACTAGCAACTTTTCATCATTTTTCAAATTGACAAGTAGCTGTTTAAATTAGTTAATTGTTAGTTCGTTCTGTTCAATCATATCATTTATTTCACCTACCTCCTTTAATCTCTTAAACAGCTACTTAAAGCTTATAAATTTATTAACTATCGCCATTTTGGAGTATAAAATATGCAAATTACAAGAAAAGCCAATATAAATGTAAGAAAAACTGTTGAAAACTCTGTAGCTGGAAATGATGACTTTCATTTTCATGTGGATGAACTCACATCTGCAAATAAGATGCCGACCTATGTGGGCATGGCGGATGAAAAATACACGTTCGATGAATTGAATGACGAATTTTTTGAATTTCTAGAAAGAAAAGCTTCAAAAGATGGAATCTATGTTAGACTGGTCTTTGCCGGCGGATCATTTGCCAATGACGGTGAAGCCGTATTCGAGCTTGAATATGGTGAGAATCAAGAGACATTCAGAACTAGTGAAATTGATAGGATTTTAGTATTTGAGTTTGCAGACTTTGGTATTAAAATCAAAGGTTCTTGTATAACATTTGGAATGACTGTTGAAGGGGGATGCGGCCAGACTCCTTACTTTGTTGAGTTTGGATCTGATAAGGCAAATAGGCAATATACGTCATTAGACAACCCGCTTAATCAACATATAATTTCTATTATGGAGGAAATGATTGTTTTAGATGAATAAGTCTCATCTAATATCTTTTTGAGGTTTAAATGGAGCTAAATTTTACTAGATTCAGTCAAGAGATTATTGAGTTTATATGCGCAGATACTATTAGAGACATTGATTATGGTATTTTAGATTTATCATATGTTAAGGATATTGAGCTAAAAGATGTCTTATATTTTTTAGAGGAAGTTTTGACATTAGAACTTAAAGTCAATTACCTGGAAAATAACACAGGCATTTTTAGAGTTCAATTAGAGAATAATAGATATTATTATAGAGAATTTGGATATGTTATTGAAGCTGATTCATTAGTTGAGTTGAAAGAATTGGTTTTAGCTGAAAATAGAGTTTGGTATATATTTGATTATGATTTGCTTGAAAGCTTAAAAAAATTCAGAAAAGAGGTCGTGTTATGATTTGTCCAAATTGTTCAAAAGAGTTAAACGGTTTTGTTGAATACTGCAATGAATGCGGTTGTAAAGTTGATGGAAGTCTTATGGGTGAGTTTAAAACAGATTTTTACTTTGTTTTTAAACACCCTCAGGATTTCATTTTTGTCAATTCCAAAAACGGCCATCAATTGGTTTTAAGGGCTTCTACTTTAGAAGAGCTGGAAAAAGAAGTTAAACATAATGGATTTTTCTGGATGTCAAAGAATAGGAAAGAAGCTGTAAAAACTCATCCGGTTTTAGATTCAAAGGATATTTTCATGCCTGCAAGTTCCCTTAAAAGTGAAAAGAAAGTTGTTAAAAAACCAAATAATCTTTCTAATGGAATTAGATTCCAAAAAACTAAAAGTATTGGAAAAAGTCCGTTTGAACCTTTCAAAATTACAGATAAGCACGTTAAAAGAAATCCTAACGTTGTGTTTAAAAATAATGAAGCCGAAGAAGTTATGAGGCAGGACTATGGTATTTTAGGAGTCTTTAAGGACATTAGTAAAAGTGCTCCAACATGGGTTTACAAATCACCTAGTCAGAATGTTGCTATTACTGAGCGAACTTTGGAAGGACTGAAAAATAAAGTTGAATCTAAAGGTTTTAAATGGATTGTTGTAAACAATCATTTGGCGGATGAATCTTTTAAAAATGATTTAAGGGAAATCCAAGCTCGCGATTCAAAAATTAAAGCAAAAAATGCCAAAAATAATGTTGATGTTAAAAAGAAAGCTCAAATTAGGCAAGAAATGTTAGGCGGCAGGCCAAATGAAAACTCAACAAGACTAGATAGGATGTTTAGATAATTATGACAGCTGTTTAACCATGTTTTTTTAATTTCAATTCTCCTAAGTCTTTTTTTACATGGTTAAACAGTAAATTACAATTTACTTTTTTTATTTATTTTTCATTTTTTCTAAATTTATGTGAAAATTTGATGGGAAATCTATCTATAATAAAATAAATAATTCTTTTTATACGGTCCATTAAAGAATTTATGATAATCATTAAATTAAATGGCATTGATGTTGGACTTCTATTTTTTAATTGATTGTAAACTGCGTTAAACGATAAGCAATTTTGTTGGATGATGCGGTTGTGAAATGAGTTGGAATAATTATGTAGGAATAGTGATAATCATAATGATTTTATACAATCAAGTTTATATTATATTGTTAACAAATTATTGTTATATTACTTATAGGAGACTATTATCATGGATGATGAAACATTGAAAAAATATGCATATGTAAGCATATCATCTTACAGATCAAAGGTTGTAAAAGCAATGGAAGATGATGTGAAAACCCCAATTAAACTTTCAAAAGATTCAGGAATCAAGAAAAATCACATATCAAAGGTATTGCGTGAGCTTAAAGAATCCGGCGTTGCTGAATGTATTAATGAAGAAGCAAAACGTGGAAGGCTGTATAGGTTGACCGATGTTGGGGAAGAGATAGTAAAACACATTAATATAGATGAAGAGTAGTTGGTAGGTGGCGACTTGTCCCATCACATGAAAAGTCATCGTTGACGGCATTGTAAATACACGCATATTAGGTGAAAAGATATTAGGAAAGTTTAAAAAATAGGGTTGTTAAAATGAAGTTTTCAGGATTTGTCAATGTATACCAAATGGACGATTTGACTTGGAAATATGAGTTCGGTGAAAAATCGCATACTGCAGATAATTTGAAAGATCTGGAATTTCTTGTTCGCATGCATGGGTTGAAATGGGGAATTCTGGATAAGGACCTTGCCGAAACCTCACTTAAAGAGGATGAAGCAAACTACACCGGATTTTTGAATGTCTACAGGAAAGGTGATTATTGGTTTTATAGGGGATCAGAATTAAAGTCTCACAGCCTTCAGACTTTAAAGAAAAATGTCGAAAAGGAAGGTTTGGAGTGGAGAGAAACAAATAAGGATTTGGCTTATAAGAATTGGAAGCTTGATTTGAGAAAGTTCACTCAGCAATAGTCTTGTCGAATTCCTTTTGCAGGTTCTCATAGAAATACCCTAATTCACGACCATTGACGAAGATATGGTTCACTGTAATTGATACGCTCATTTCGTAGTTTTTGTTAACACGTCCCCATGTTATCAATGGCTGGATTTGGTTGTTTGTGACTATGGCTGTTGTTATTGAATCGAAATCAACCCAGGGGATGCATGAAAAATTTGCAATGTTTTCAAAGTCTCTTTTAAACATGTCCAGTTTGAAACTTTCGCTGTCGCCATCCAATATGCTTTTTGAAAGATTTTTAACGTAATCGTGCCATTGGATTATATCATCAAAGTTTTGTGGTGTTTGGACTCTCATCTCTTTGTAGATTTCATTTCCTTCATCCATAATTGGGCAGGTTCCCTCAAGATAGTCAAATTCTATTGCCTTGCCGTCTATTATTCTTCTTTTAAGCTGTGGAATGGAATTGACCGCATTCATCATACAGCCCAAGCTCATCACAAAAAAGGATTTATCATTTTCCTTGCAGTAATTCCATAATTTTTCAACGTTAACTCTTGCAGACATTGAGTATCTGGAAGATAAAATATTGATAAAAGGATTTTCTTCTAAATTAAATTCAATTTCTCTCATTTTTTAACCTTAATCTTTTTATATTCTTTTTGATATATATTGATATTGTATAAATCAAAATGGAAATGTTATAATGAAAGTAGTAATAGTAGGCGGAGGGGCTGGTGGAATATCAACAGCTTCAAACATTCGTAAACTCGATAATGATATTGAAATTACAGTTCTCACTAGGGATAATAAAGTGGCATACTCTCCATGCGCCATTCCTTATGTATTGGCAGGAGTAATTGAAACTTTTGACGACATTGTAATGAGAACTCCTGAAGATTATAAGAACAAGAACATTGAAGTAATCACTGAAGTGGAAGTAACTGCAGTGGATTCAGATAAAAAGACAGTTACCTATGAAAGAGAAGGTAAAGAAACCGTCATGGATTATGATAAGTTAGTTCTTGCAACAGGAGGCAATCCATTTGTGCCGCCAATGCAGGGGGTAGATTTGGACGGCGTATTCAAGATAAGAAATATTGCTGACGGTATCAAGGTTCAGGAAGCTATGAAAGATGCAAAAAGCGCTATCGTAACTGGTGCCGGTCTAATCGGCATTGAAATAGCTTTTGCACTTAAAAATCAAGGATTGGATGTAATTTTAAGTGAAATGATGCCACAAATTGTTCCCAGATCACTTGACAAGGACATGTCTGATATCTTAGTAAAATATCTGGAAATGGAAGGAATCAAGGTTGTCCTGGGCAAACCGATTACAAGATTGATTGGTGATGGCAAAGTTGAAAGGGCATGCTTCGGTGATGAAGAAGTATATGATGCTGACATGGTTATCATGGCGACAGGCGTAAGGCCTGAACTTGAGCTTGCCAAGATGGCAGGATGCAATACCGGCAGATGGGCCATTATCGTTAATGACAGGATGGAAACTTCAGTAGATGATATCTATGCAGTCGGGGACTGTGTCGAATCAAGAGACCTGATTTTAGGTTCAAACACCATTTCCCACTTGGGAACAACTGCTGTAAGGCAATCCAAAACATTAGCCCGTACAATCTGCGGCAAAAAATCCAAATTCAATCCTGTCTTGAATTCAATGGTATCCAAAGTGGGCAAACTGGAATTTGGTGCTGTCGGGTATACTACAGGTTTTGCAATGCAGAATCAAATCAGGCCGGTTGTACAAAAGGTACAGGCACTTACAAGAGCCCGATATTATCCTAATGCAAAACCAATGGACATTAAAGTTATCTGTGATGGAAACGGAACCATTATCGGTTGCCAAATCATAGCGGAAGAAAGAGTGGCTGAAAGAATTGATACAATGACATTGGCCATTACAGAAGGATTGACCTGCTTTGATTTGAGCAATATGGAATTCGCTTATGCGCCGCCGGTATCAATGGTAACAGATCCGTTAATCCTTGCCGTGGAAGAGGTAAGTAAAAAATTCAATTAAAAAAATTGGGGAGATGAATCAAAATGGCAGAACATGGACACGGTCATCATGGTCATGGGGGTCAAATGACTCCAGAACAGCAAAAACAAATGATTGAACAGGAATTGAGATTAGCTAAGAATTTAGGTCAAATCAAGCATAAGCTAATCGTCATGAGTGGAAAAGGAGGAGTTGGAAAATCCACCGTAGCGGCAAACATTGCTGAAACATTGCAGAAGTTAGGCTACAAAACCGGTATTTTGGATGCAGATATTCATGGACCAAACATTCCAAAAATGTTGGGAATTGATATACGTGAAGAAGAGTTTAACCAATACCAATTTGAAACCTTTAAGGAAATCACTGAAAATGCAATGGCCAAAGAGACATTTGAAAGTGATGAAGAGCAAGCAGAATTCATCAAGGCAAAGCAAGAGGAATACAGGCACTCAATGTTTCCAGTTGTATTGCCAAGCGGTTTGAAGGTAATGTCAATGGCATTTTTGATTGACAGCATTGACAGGCCTATCATTTGGAGAGGTCCTCAAAAGACTGGAGCTATCAGACAGTTGATTTCTGACGCTCATTGGGGAGAACTTGATTATCTAATCATTGACAATCCGCCTGGAACCGGAGATGAACCGTTAACAGTATTGCAGACCATTCCTGATGCTGATGCGGTAATCATGGTAACTACACCTAATGTAGTATCCCAGGAAGACGTTTTGAAATGCGTCAAGATGGTTGAACTGATGAATATTCACAATATCGGTCTTATTGAAAACATGGCATATTACATTTGCCCTCATTGTGATGAAAAGCTACACATTTTCGGTGAAGGCAATGGTGAGTTGTTTGCTGAAGAGATGGAAATTGAATATTTAGGCGATTTGCCTATAGAAGAAAAAGTTTCCAATGCACCGAATAAGGAAGCAACCATTTCAGTGCTTGATCCAGATGATGTCGTTTCAAAAAGATTTGTCGAAATCGTAGAAGATATTCAAGACAAATTCATAAAAGACTGATGTTAATTATATAGCTCACGCGAGCGATATTTACGATGTATCCTAAGAAATTAGGATCTTCTTTTAATTTTTTAAAGTAATCCAATTTTTCAATGATATAATCCTTGTTTTCATCCATCACATTTAGTGAGAAGTATTGCATTCCGTTAATGTATTCCGCCTCATCGGTAAAAATGGGCACCAAATATTCGCCGTCATTTGCGTATGGGATTTTGACGGGTTTTGAATCTTCTACAGAGATGATAAATTCCTTATCTTTGATATATTCTTTGATTTCAGCTTCTGTTCTGTCGATGGCTTCTTGGTTTTCATTTACGCCATGCATGTAAATCATGTTGATATGATTCTTCAGCTCTGGATGTTTGATTTCTTCGATTTTCATTGTATCTACTTATCTTTTTCATTGCTTAAATATTCTTCAATCTCATCTTTTGGAATGAATTTCAATGCTGCGGAGTTGATGCAGTACCTTCTGGAGCCGCCGGGCCCGTCATGGAAAAGGTGTCCCAAGTGTGAATTTGCCTTTGCGCTTCTCACTTCAATTCTGGTCGTTCCATGTGAAAAGTCCCTGTTTTGTGTAATTACATCATCAGATATTGGCTTTGAAAATGCCGGCCAGCCGCATCCTGAGTCGAACTTGTCTTCGGAAGAAAACAAAACCTCGCCATTTACGACATCCACATACACACCATCTTCAAAAAAGTTATCATATTTGCCGCTATATGGTGCTTCCGTCATTGCGAGCTGTGTTATTTCGAACTCCTCTTTGGTCAGGTGGCTGAATTCTTTATCATCTATCAAATCTAAATCGATATGGCAATAGCCCTGCGGGTTTTTCTCCAGGTACTTTTGGTGATACATCTCTGCTGTATAAAATGAGCTTATGGGATAAGCTTCAACAACAATCCTTTTTGATGAGGCTTTTTGTTTTTCTTTCAAAAATCTTAAAACGGTTTCCTTCTGTTCATTTTCCTGCCAGTAGATTCCTGTTCTGTATTGTGTCCCTATATCATTGCCTTGCCTGTTTAAAGCATATGGGTCAATGATCTTAAAGAAATTTTCCAGTATCTCTTCGAGGGTGATGATTTCAGGATTATATGTGACTTTTACAGTCTCTGCATGGCCGGTTTTGCCGGTGCAGACCTTTTCATAAGTTGGCGCAAGGTCCCGGCCGTTGGCATAGCCCACTTCAGTCTGATTGACTCCTTTCAATCTTGAAACGAATGCTTCAACACCCCAAAAGCACCCTCCTGCCAGATATATTACCTTTTGAGTTGTAAACATAATAATTAATATTATTTCAAAGTATTTAATTAAATCGGCAATTATTTTTCCTACAAAAAATATTTTTATTAGGTGAATTATAATTTATACTATACTTTGGAGGAAATCTCATGTTTTATAGTACAATAATGAAAATTGATTCAATTGACAGATTAAGGGATATCAGGGATGCTTTACTTGTGGAACAAGGTATCAATCCTACCCGTCAAGGTGAACAAGCTATTAAAGTTGTAGTTGAAAGAATTGATGAAATTCAATATACATTAGACAAATCTGCTAAGAAAAATAAAAACAGAAAATAAGTGATTTTTGTGATAAGACGCGTAACAACTAGCAGACGTTTGCTTAGAAAGAATATTTATAAAGCGCCACATACTCGTCATAGGAATTCTACATACTATCGTGAAAACAGAAACCTGGTAAAGCCCCATCAGGATAATTTCAAGGATATGAACGGGCCTAACATAAGACGTAAAAGAAGACCTAAACGCGAAGCGGTTTCCGGATTCAAGATGTCTTATAGATATAGATATTATAAGGATGATATTGTAGAAGAAGACGAAACAGAAGAAGAATTAGAAGAATAATTCTTCTTGCAACTCTTTTTTTGAAATAACCTTATTTTTAGAATGTATATCTAAAATAATGCCTGAAAATTCATCATCGTTTTTTGCAAGCTCTCTGAACAGTTCAATTGATACTTCACAGGGTTCATAGTCAGCAGCCAGTTCCAGATATTCAAAACCCTTTTCATATTCATCCATACTGGAAAATGCAATGATTTTAAAGTCTTCAAGGCTACCTGTTACAAGAAAGTCCCTTTCGTGGTCCTCACCGATTGCAGGGCAAATGAATCTCATCTAAAAGTCACCGTCCCTGCTCATGTTGAAGTTCTGTGAGTGGGGATTGATTACAAAGCCCTGGAAATGCTCATCTTCATCGGCCATTTTTGAAATGTCATCGGGTGTGAGCACCTTCATTTCAAGCTTGTCTAAAAATAGTTTGGAGATTTTGGCGCTGCCGACGGCATATTCCCTGATGTCAGTAAAGACAGGTATGATATATTCCCTGCTTGACTCGGTCAATGTTAGCTTTACAGGCCTTTTGGCTTCATCAACCAAAGTAAAATATATTTCAGTAGGATATGTTTTTCTGATGTTGTCCTTTACGGCTTCAAGCTCGATGGCATTTTCGCTTTTGAGCTTTTTTGCCATATCCGCATATATCTGAATGTATTCTTTCAATTGGCTTTTGGAAGCCTTGACATTGTTTTTCTGATAATCTTCGTAGTCTTTAGGATCCATGTCTACTCACAGCAGTCGTGAACGTCTTCGCTTGATATTACAAAGTCCCATTGAGGTGCATTGATTGCAAGGCCAATGAAATCCTCGTCATCTGAATGATCAGCTACGATTTCACTGCCGGTTTTTTTATCCAAAATAAATTCATTATTGCCAAACTGTTCCTTGAACTCTTCGATAGCTATTTTTGCTTCCTCCTCATCGGTATAAACAGGAATGACGAATTCTTCAGCATCTTCGTCATCATCGCTGATGATTAAAGCGACGACTTCTTTCTCTTCGCTTTCCGCATTGGAGACAAAAATGAATTCCTCGTTGAAGACCATGTGTTCTATTTCATGATAGATTTCGTTCATCTCATCGATTTGAGCTTCGTTTTCCTCTTCGAACTTTTCATCCAAATCGTCTGAAGTCTCTAAGGCCTTTTCGATTTTCTCTTCCAAATCTTCGTCCAATTCAATAAATCTTTCAATCAATTCTTTAAGTTCGCTCATAATTTCACCTTAAATTAATAATCATAAAAAAAGTCTTTTAAAAACAAATGAACATTCTCTTCCTAAACACCACTAAAGGAATACAAACGAATGCTCATTTCAACCATCACCATTGTTCATATT
>NZ_JBGUWC010000109.1:0-1618 GCF_045220775.1 Methanobrevibacter sp. | reverse complement strand
CGCATACACTGGAAGACAAGAACCGAGGAGTGTGGGCATCATCACCTGGAATTCCGAATCTGGAAACAGTAGTGCCACTCCTTTTAACTGAAGTAAACAAAAACAATATTGATTTGAAAAGACAAGGCGCATTCAATATTGAAGAATTTGAAACAAAAGCTGAATACTCCCCATTTGACGGTTTAAATTACATTGGAATGCCAATAATGACAATTGTCAATGGAAAAACAGTAATGAATAAAATTTAACTAATTTTTTTTAAAAAAAAAGAAAATAAAAAAGGTGTGTTTTCACACCTATTTATAACATAATGCGTCTTCTGGACATGCTTCCATACATTGACCACATAAAGTACAGAATCCTGCAATTGGTAATTTAGGATTATCTGTTTTATGAAGCATATCGTATGGACATGCGTCGATACAGTCACCACATTGGTCACATTTAGATGGGTTGAATGAAATCCTATCTCTGGTTACAGGTTCACCATCAATAGTTACTTCGTATTGTTCAACTTTTAATGCATCGTTAGAACAAACTGAAGCACAAGCTCCACATCTAATACAACTAGTGAAAGATGGTTCAGCATCAGTTTCTACTAAAGCTGGGCAGGACATACCAGTTTTGGTAACTACACGGATAGCTTCAGTAGGACATTTGTTAGCACATGCACCAATGAAATCACATTTTTCTACATCTCTTCCGATACCTTCTGCATCAACAGGTGCACCTTCACCCCATTCTACATCAATTTCTAATGCATCAACAGGACAAAGTTTTACACATAAACCACATGCAGCACATACGCTAGGAATTGCTACTGTTAAGCTAGCACTGTTAGCAGCAATGAAATCACCAGGACATGCTTCTACACAGGTGTTACAACCGATACATTTAGCGGAATCGAAAGTGAAAGATTTGATTTCTTTGGAACGTTTGACTGGTATTTTTTCAGCAATGAATATTGCATTCCAAGGACAGGTTTGTGAACATAAACCACATCTAATACAGTCATCGTTTACAGTAACAGGACTTCCAACTTCTTCAAGAGTGATTGCACTTACAGGACAAGGTTCTACACAAGTTCCACATCCAACACAATCTTTGATGTAAACAGGACCTTTTCCATTGAGATCTAAATCACATTCTACAGGTTCTTTTACACCAGGAATTCCAATTACATCAACAGGACAAATGTCAACACATTTTTGACACATTACACAGAATCCTTCAACTTCTTTTAATTTTTCACCAGTAACTTTAATTGTTTCTTGTGGGCAAACTTCTTCACATTTACCACAGGAGTCACATAATACAGAGTTGAATACTAATCTTTTTTGAGTTACTCCTTCAGTAACTTCATAATCTTCAACTTTTAATGCACCTTGTGGACAAACGTCAGCACATTTTGGTTCTTCACCACAAGTATCACAGTGAATAATAGAGCTAGGTGTTACCTCAATAGCTGATGTAGGGCAAGTACCTTCACAAGCACCACATTTTATACAGCCATCTTCATTAAATACTATCATTTATAAAAACCCCCTTAAATTTAGAATTTTTTAATGAGGTTTCCTTCACTGTCTACAATATCTACTTCAGCTAATCTCATTTGACT
>NZ_JBGUWC010000108.1:0-24538 GCF_045220775.1 Methanobrevibacter sp. | reverse complement strand
AGCGTATATCTTTGTAAAACCTATTCTCGTTTCTGAAACTCAAGCAATATCTGAAGCAATTGAAACTGCAAGATACTGTGATTCAATCGGAGTAAACAGACTTTCATTCTGCCCTGCAACAATACATGGAGGAACCGTAATTGAGCGATTCTGGAGAAAAGGAGCATATCAACCTCCATGGATCTGGTCATGTATCGAAATCATTAACACCGTTCGTGATGAATTGGACATTCCGGCTCTCCTTGACACCTCAGGATTCGGTTCAAGACGTGGCCCTTATAACTGCAAAAAATGTAATAAAGACTTAAAGCATATGATAATAGCTAACAACTTAACTCAAAGCAAAATAGAATATGATTGTGAGTGCAAAAGTGAATGGTTAGCTCAAGTTAATAATTCAGATATGAATAGCTCAACTGTTGAGATTAAGCATATCCCGTTATATTGATATAATTAAAAATATTAATTATTATTAGGAGGAAATTATGAAAACTAAATTTATTAGTTTACTGGCTATAATTCTAGGATTGATTATTATTGCATTTCCAATGATGGGAGTTATTGGAGTTAGTTCCTTAATTGGATTATCAGTATTGTTAATGTCCATTTATTTGCTTGTTGTTGGAGTGAGCATAATAGACTACAATACCAGCGGTGCAATAATTGACCTGTTTTTAGGAATCGTGCTTTTATTATTAAGCATATGCCTTATATTCAATCCTGCATTAATCGGATTTTTAACCGAAATTTCATTGTATTTGGCTGGAATAATGCTGATTGTTGTAGGTTTGGTATCTTTAATAAATAATCGTACCAGCAGATATGGATTCTACATTGGAATAGCTGGAGTTGTACTCGGTTTATTATACATTATCATTGGAACTTATGTTGCAAATCCTATTATTCTCGGCACATTAATCGGAATATGGTTAGTAATAAGTGGTATTTTAAAATTGATGGATAGATAACCTATCCCTTCTTTTTTTGGTGTTTATATTGATTGGAATCAGTGCAGATTTTGACCCCGTTCATAAAGGTCATGAAAAATTAATCAGTGAAGCTAGAAAACTAGCCGATGAGGAAAACAAAAAGGTTGTGGTATATCTGAACAAAGGATTCAGCGCAAATCACGCCCCTTTTTTTACAAACTTTGAAGCGCGTCGAGAAATGGCATTGGCACTTGGTGCTGATGAAGTAAGATCCTTTGAAGGCCTTCACCACAGACTGGTTTTATCATACAGCGTTCCAATTAGACTTAAACAGATGATTGATGATGGAGTGACTGACTATATCACCTCAGCAAGCATTACCCTGGATGAAATCAAATCAAAAGCCCAGAAATTCATTGATGAGGGGAATTTTGTAGGAATGCCGAAAAGCTATACCAATAGAAATGAAATCAGATGGTATGCAATTAACGAATTTTTAGGCTCCAAAGTCAAGTATCATGTTGTTAAAGAGTTCAATAAGGAAAAGTACTCCGGACGACTAATCCGGCAATCCCTCATTGACAATGATATGGAAATAACCGGCGAAGTTAAAAAGTTGCTTCCGAAAACTACCGTTGAGATTCTTGAAAGAGAAATTGAAGCGGGCAGAGTTCCGGGCGAGAGAAACTGGAATGATATCTATAAAAGAATGAATACCTATTCAAGAGGAAACCTTGAAAAAATAGCTTATCTTAATGGAAATACAATCAATGAGATTATTAAAAGAAGGGTTTACAGAGATCCCGAATCCATTTGGGCAGTATTTAGAAGGTCAGATTACGGGCCTGTTATGACCAGACTTGCAATAAGTGCAATAGAAATGGAAGTTACAAAAAAAGAAGTGATGGAGCTAATGAAAAGCTATGAATCACAAGGCGTAATACCTGATAATCAGAAAGTTCAACGGGTTATCGATAGGGCATGGTATGTTGCAAGCGAAGGCGAAAAGGGAGTATCTGCCCGTGAAGCAAATGACAAGTTTAGAAGTCAAAATATTAGTGTAAATCCTCCTTTAAGTCTTGAAGCCGGGCTGAACTTAACCAAATTCGAAACGAAAATTACAAAAGAAGGCCTGAAAACAGACTTATATGTCGACAAGAACGGGAAAATTTCAGTGCAGTTTAAAAGCGAAGGCAAAAAGATCAAAACCAATTTAAGGCTTCCGGCAGTTGAAGTGACTTACCTCAGATACATTATGGATTCCCATTTTATTCCAGTTGATGGCAGTATAAAAAAAGCCAAAAAAGGATTTAAAGTCAATATTGCTATCGGCTAAGCTTTTTTAGGGCTGCCCTAACCATCGTCAAATCACTGCCTTCAAAATAATCAATTATTTCTTCCAATTCTTCACTCTTTCTTTTAGAGCTGCTTAATGTGTTGTTTATTCTTGAAAGTGATTTTTCCCTAAATTCATCGCCTTCAGTCAGCGATAGGATATCAAAAAATTCGTTTTCAAGATTGTGCTGCTTTGCAAGTTCACTGGATTCTATTAGAAGTGCAGACAATGTTTTTGTATAGCTGCTTCTAAGCAATTTCAAGATGGCTACATCCCCAACATTATCACTGATTTTACGGATGTCAATGAATTTCCCTAAAAACATTAATTTATCTGACAATTCACCCGAAACATATAGAATTGGATGTGCAGAATCGATTTTTCCGATGATTGCCCCATCAACAAGGTTTGGTGTGAATTTTGAAATCTCAAAAGTTGTGTCCGGAGAGATGTTATTCAGGTCCAGATAAATCCCCTTTGCATATTTTCCATATTTTTCAGCAACTTCAATAGCGCTTTTAGGAGAATTTGCAGAAATCAAAATGTCTGATTCGATAGCTACCTCCTTAAAAGTATCTGCAACACCTATTTCATAGTCTTTAATCTTTTCTATTGTTCTTTGAGATCTTCCTTCAACGGAAGTCATGAATGTAATGTCGTCAGATTTTATTAAACTTATGAGATTTTGAGAAACTTTTCCAAATCCAATAAAACCTATAATCATGATATCACTTTATTATTTTTTAAAAAGAAGCATGTCGTGCAGGTCAACACCAATATCCCTTGAAATGGTATTGCATTTTGCACATAATAGGAAATATATATCTTTATCGGACAAATCAATCTCTGTTAATCCTTCATAATTGCCCATTCCTTTTGAAATTATGAATTTGTGGTCATTGAAAATCTTCCTAAACTCCTCTGAAATTTCACTGTCCACATAACCGACTGTTCCGCAACCGATTTCAACAATTTCGCCAAACTCGTCAAGGCCTGCATCAAGCGCTTCAACCATGCATGCGTCATTCAGGATAGGCTCTGATTTAACGGCGATTGTAATGTTCAATCCATATTCCTTTATTTTAGCCAAAAGCAATTTATCAAATACTATTTCACCGGTATTATCCACTAAATACAAAACCCTGTCATGTGTTTTTAGTGAATTTTCAAACTCTTCAATGTCTTTGACGGTTAAATCTTTTTTAAGGGAGCTTTTAATAACGCTTTCAACATCATCATCCAACGTAAATGCACCAAAGTCCAAAATATTTCCGATAATTGCTATCTTTACATAATTTTCCAGGCAGTCATCTTCATCTATAATCCTTTTAACTTCCGGCAAGTATTTTAAAGCGATTTCATTGCCCTTGATTTTTTCCTTACGGTATGGGTCCCTACAGCCTGTTTTTTGTATAATCAATTTGTGCATTGCAGAACCAGTGCTGTTTGAATTGGTCCCTTCCTTGAAATTATCACTTAAAAACTTAAAAATTTCTCCTATGACTTCCATTTTAAGTGCTTCATCATCAGTTGACAAATCAAGTGCTTCCCTAGCTTGCCTTAAAAAGCAAGGCCCACATTCATAGCTTATCTTCAAAACTAACCACCATAAATAATCTGAACTAATTGAATTTCATCGCCGTCTTCGATTACAGTGTCTTCAATTACAAGCTCTCCATTTTGCTTTGACACCATTGTTTGAGCTGACAATTCCAACTCCTTAAGTAAATCATTAATCGTATAATTATCGTTTGGGATTTCCCTTTCCTCTTCTAAACTTTTATATTTCAATAAAAATGACATAATATCACAATCCTAATTCTTCTAGAAATGAGCATGCTTTACATAAATCATTGGCTGAGGGTTCACCGCATCTGCTGCATCTTCCTTGAGGATATTCCTTTTTAAAATCTTTTTTTAATACCTCTTTAATTTTATCGTATCCCCTCAGTGTAGAGTACTTTATGGTCGGATGCTTTTCTGCAAGCTGGTTGATGACTTCTGACACTTCGCCCCTAAAGGACTGCATCGCATATGGGCAGCTGTCAAAGTGAACTTCCAGGCCTTTTGCAACAACGTACAAACCAATTTCACGTTCAGGAATTTCACGCAGAGGCTTGATTTTGACTGTAAACTCCTTAGCCTTGGATTCGGTTTTTGCGCCCAGTTTGGTCAGGTTATCGGTATTCCCTTCAAGATAGTTCATCATGATTGCCTGAACTTCATCATCCAAGTTATGCCCTGTGGCAATTTTTGTCGCTCCCATCTCACGAGCTGCCTTGTTTATGATTGTTCTTCTAAATACTCCGCAATAAGTACATGACCCTTTATGGTTTTCCCTTTGCATTATCTCGTCTAAAGTAATTCCATACTCATCCTTAAGGGAAACTACCTTGTGTTCGATGCCTAACCTTTCAGCATGCCTGATAGCTATATCGACGCCGTCCTGCCTGTAATTGGCGATTCCTTCATCAACTGTTACGGCGCAAATGTCAATGACGTTCATTTCACGAAAGGTATTCAATACTTCAAGTGTGGTTACGCTGTCCTTACCGCCTGAAAGGGCTACCAAAACCTTATCTCCCTTATCCAATAGCTTTTCCTTTCTGATTGTCTTAATGGCTTTTTTTTCAATTGATTCTATAAAGCAATCCTTACATAACAGTTGACCGGACTGCTCCCTTTTATAAATTACCTTAGGATTTCCACATTTACTGCATTGCATATTAATACCTACATCTGTTCTACGAAGTGTGCAAGTTGGTTTAAAGTATTTACCTCAAAAACTTGCGCTCCTGCCTCTTCATATAATGAAACGCAACTGTCTACGACATCCCATTTATTCCTATCTTCAGGATTTAAAATGATGACCTTTTTGGCGTCTCTTGCCATTTCCTCAACCAACTCGACGCTTGCAGGAATTCCATTTACTTTCGGCCCTGCCCAATCCCTGCAGTCAGATAATATGATTACATAAGACTTATTGCTGATATTGGTCATATTCCTAAAAGCAGTGAAGGCGCTGTACATGTCTGAAGTTCCATGAACCATCATGTTTTTAATGCGCATGTCCTTAACCTTGACAAATGAGTCAATGAGATACTCTTCCTTCAGGGCTCTTGTAGTTTCGATTACCTTGTTGTCGAATTCAAACATTCTTGATCTTTTGAAAGCCGTTTGGGCTGAAAACATCAGCATGAAAAACCAGCTGCTGATCCATTCGCATGACCCGCTAATATCATTTAAAAACAAATGTTCATTTTTATGAGGTCTTGGCTTTGCCTTTACAAGTTCGAATGGAACACCGCCATACTTTAAATTGGCTCTGATGGTTCTTCTGATATCAATCTTATGGGAATGAGTTTGAACTTTACGTCTTGAACGCTTATTGGCGATTCTTTTTCCCAATCTTTGACAGATTTCCAGCATCCTAGGGTCAAAACGATTCAGCTTGGTTAGATCCTGGTTCATCAATTCCCCATCACGTTCGAGCTGTTTGACTTCATCCAAAAGAGGCTGTCCTGAAAGCATTTTCAATTTTTCATTGTTTATTTTTTCTTTCCTGACCTTGCTGGCCATATTGCTTTGCTTTTTAATGACATATTTGTTGGATTTTGGACCTCCGCCTCTATATGCCATACCTCTGTTTAATTCTTCTTTTTTCTTTTTAGGAAGTTCAACAGTGAACACTTCATCAAAAACCTTATTGAATTTAGGAATGTCATACCTGTCCTTAACATAGACTGCCATTAAGGCTGTCTTTAGGAGATTTCTGTCATCAGCACCCAAATCCATGTATATCTGCACGGCCGCTTGAGTGCTCCTGATGCTTACAGGCAGTCCTTTTTCTCTAAGTTTTGCTGACAAAGTGGCGATTTTACTGATCATGTCTATCTTTTATCAAAAATATCCTTTATGACCCTTTTCTTATCACTTTCAGTCTTGATGGCAACACCAATACTGTTTCTTAAAGATTGGTCTATATTTCTTGTTCCCAAATCATTGACAGAACGAACCCAATCCACAGTTCCCCGAACTGACGGTTTTTTCATTAGATTAAGGTTACGTATTTGATGAACTAACTTAACTACATATGAAACCGTTTCCTCGCTGGCATCAGGTATTTTGGATTTGACAATTTCAATTTCACGTTCAACTGTAGGATAAGGGATGTATAAAAACAGACATCTGTCCTTGGTTTCGTCAAGAAGTGACCTTTGTGAATTTGATGTTAAGATAACAATCAAATCATTTTTCAACTGGAAAGTTCCCAAATCGTTTATTGTTATTTCCTGTTCACCCAAAGCCTGGAGCAAGAAACTTTCCACTTCTTCATCAGCCTTGTCGATTTCATCAATTAATAAAACGGAATCATTCTCATTTAAGAATGCATTGAGCAATGGCCTTCTTATGAAAAATTCTTCATCAAAAATTTTATCTTCCTTATTGGAATCATGCCTGGCGGCTTCCAAGTGAAGCAACTGTTTTTGATAGTTCCATTCGCCGACTATCTGCTCAAATGTAATTCCCTCATAACATTGAATCCTGAAAAAGTCCCTGCCATAAGTTTTTGCAACCACTTTAGCAAGCTCTGTTTTTCCAACACCCGGAGGCCCTTCAATAAGCATTGGCTTTCCAAGCAAAAAGGACAAATACAAAGTTGTTGAGATTTCATTATTCGAAACATAACTTGCCTCTAGAAGACTTTTGTCGATATCTTTAATAGTAATATTTTCAACTTGCAATTTTTAACCTTCATAAAAAATTTGTTATTAAAGTAAATTTATTGTAAATTTGTATTAAATGTTATGTAAGTATTTAAGTATATAGTAGTACTAATATAATAATTAATGATTAAGGAGGTAAAGCATGAAAGCTGAAAATGCTATCATAATCGCACTGATAATTTTAATTCTTGGAGCAGCGGCAGTTGCTTTCATCATAACTGAAAATGGACTGTCACTTAATCAAAATGAAGATGACCTTAATATGTCCGTACAACTAAACAACACAACAAATACAACAAACATTGCTGAAGAACCAACTGAGACTTATTCAAGCACAGACTATGAATCCGGAGCAACATATTCCGGTTCAGGTGGAAGTAGTGGATATAGTAGCAGCAGTTATTCAGACTACTCTAGCTCAAGTGATTCTGACTCACAAAGTCAAAGTAGTGAACCAAGCCAAAGTAGTCAGGAAAGTACCGCATCTGACGTTGATACATCATCCAGTCAATCTGAATCTGCATCAACATCTGAAGCAGGACAATCTGAAAGTTCAACAAATACTGCTGATTTCCAATAAAATTATTTTTTAAACTCATCAGGATTTTTGAATAAATCAAAATCCTGAACATATTCTTTTCCGGTAATCATTGCGATTTCTGCTTTTTGTAGTTCAGAACCTAAATATGCTGCATGTTCCATTCTTGTAACCAGATTTTCTGTAACTATTTCTTCATATATTTCCTGGGCAGACTGTCCGACAATGACCAGATCCGCCTTATTTTTCTTAAAATGAGTTGCAATAATTCTGCTATCTTTAACTGTAGTTCCATAGTCAACACTAATCTTAAAACTGCCTGCCTTATCCCTAATAAATTTCATAGGCTTTTTTCGTCTGGCTTCAGGAACTCCATCCAGTTCATTTAAAATAATATCATTTCTTTTATGTTTATCCTTGAATACAACTAATTTAATTCCCAAGTCCTTCGGTATTGACTTTCTGTGTTTTGCAAGAAACATCATTTTTGATGCAGTGGCCAATTCATAAACACTGCCCCTTGTTTTTCCACTTTCTTCAGGAGTGAACAGGATGCTTACGCCAAGCTCCATACCAATTCCTGCTAGAAGCACATTAACACCGCCGGAATCCGCATCCAATAACTCAGTAACATTACCTACTCCGAAAAACATTGGTGCTGGATTATCCTTATGAAAATCATGGCAAGCAATAATGGATTCGACAATGCTTGAGCTGTTTACCGGATCCAATATCAGGTCCGCAACATATTTTAAACCGTCAGTATCCTTGATTAACTGATGCATAGCTTCAACTCTCTCGCTTGGAGATTTAGGTGATATGCCCTGTGAAAAGTTGGTCGGTAGCAATACTGCAGGAATATTTTTTTCTTTTAATATATCACAAACTTCGCTTTGATTTCCTAAATCAAGGCTTAAAACAAAGTCAATTCCATGTTCCGCTGCAACTTTTATTTCATTCGGATTTAATGTGTCAATACTTAATGGCCTGTCACCGACAATTGGACGTAACGTTTCTATTAACTCTGGAATCTTATCTGAAAAATCTTCTCCGGCAGCCATACCGATATCAATCATATCTGCACCGGAATCAACAAAATATTGGCATTTGTTGATTAATGCTTCCTTAGACAAAAATGGGGCGTTGGCGATTTCAGATAAAACCCTCATAGGGAAATCCTCACCAACAGGGAGATTTCTAATTAAGATATTGTTTGGCTTTTCAAGAAGTTTTTTGATATTCTCTTCATCGTTTTCAAATTCTTCAATAAATTTGAATGCCTCTTTTCTTTTCTCTTCTTCAATCAACTTATCTGCAGGCTTATCTTCAGATAACTCAATGCTTCCCACCAAATTTAAAACCATTGCAAGGTCTGCACCGTCAGTGGATCCCTTAAATGTTGGGATTCCCAACTCTTTTGTAATTTCTCTTGTTCCCTTTTTAATTAATCCCGGGACTAGAATCATGTCAATTTCATCAAGTTGATCGGCAAAATGAGTTTTAACTTCTTTGATGATTTGTGTAGGTGTTAAAAATGCTGCAACTTGAGTTTCTGCAACATGTATAATGATATCCTGACTTGAATTTGCAACGACGCTCTTGATTAGAGGGTATGCCAAATCACCTGTAATAATTAAAACTTTCATAATAACATCTCAACCAAATTTCCTAATTATAATTATATTATTATTTATTATATTAATTCTTTTAAAAAAATAATAATTTCTTAAAAATCTCTATTTTTAAAAAACAGCTAAAAATTGTATAGAAAATGAATAAAAAGATTAAAAACAGTTATAAAAAAATTAAGAAAAAATAAATTAGTGAGACAAACTAATTAAAACAAAATTATCCAAAATCGAAAAATTAACATAAAATTTATATATTTTGTAATTTATAATGATTATACATGATAAATATATGGAGGAAAAATTAATGATTGAAATTCGTTTTCATGGTAGAGGCGGACAAGGAGCTGTAACTGCTGCTGAAATTCTCGCAAAAGCAGCATTTAAAGACGGCAAATACTCCCAAGCTTTTCCATTCTTTGGAGTAGAACGTAGAGGAGCTCCAGTCATGGCTTTCACAAGAATTGATGATAAGCCAATCGATTTAAGATATCAAGTATATAATCCCGACTATGTATTAGTCTTAGATGATGGATTATTAAATGTAGTAGATGTGTTTTCAGGAATTAAAGACAATACTGAAGTAATTATAAACACTGAAGATTTTGAAGGCAGTGGCGCACATGAAGTCCACAGTATTGATGCAACTGGAATTGCATTAGACATGTTAGGCCGTAACATCGTAAATACTATTATTTTAGGATATTTTGCTAAGAAAACCCAAGAAGTAACTATTGATTCACTTTTAGAAGTGATTAAAGAAACATTCCCTGGCAAAGTTGGAGAGCTAAATGTGGAAGCTACTAAAAAAGCTTATGATATGGGATAAAGGGTGAGATTATGGTAAGTATAGGATGTGTAATTAAAAACCCAGGTAATAGTAGAAATAATAAAACTGGAAGCTGGAGAACATTCAAACCAATTTTAGACAAAGAAAAATGTATTGATTGTGATAATTGTATTTTATTTTGTCCAGATGGCAGTGTAAACAAACAACACGATATTGATTACGATTACTGTAAAGGATGCGGAATTTGTGCAAACGAATGTCCTTCCGATGCAATCGAAATGGTAAAAGAATAAAGAGAGTGATTAAATGGTAAAAGAAATAATGACCTCAAATAAAGCAGTTGCAGAAGCTGTAAGATTAGCTAAACCACAAGTTATTCCTGTTTATCCAATTACTCCGCAAACTACAATTTCAGAATACTTGGCACAATATGTAGCTGATGAGAAAATTGATGCCAAATATGTTAAAGTAGAATCAGAGCACAGTGCAATAAGTGCTGCTGTTGGAGCTAGTGGTGCTGGAGTAAGAGTATTTACAGCAACATCTTCACAAGGATTAATGTTAATGCACGAAATTTTGTATGCAGCAGCAGGTATGAGAGTGCCTATTGTTTTAGCTGATGCAAACAGAGCAATTTCTGCACCATTAAATATTTGGAACGACCAACAAGACTCAATTGCACAAAGAGATGCAGGATGGTTACAAATTTATGTAGAAAATGCACAAGAAGCATTAGATACTACTTTAATGGCTTATAAAATTGCAGAAAATCCAAATGTTTTACTTCCAACAATGGTATGTTTAGACGGATTTATTTTAACACACACAGTTGAACCTGTTGAAATACCAGATCAAGAAAGTGTAGATAAGTTCTTACCTCCATATGTTCCAGAACATGCATTCCTTGATCCAAAACAGCCAATGTCCATTGGTAACTTTGCCGACCCTAACTACTATACCGAAGCAAGGCATGATATGGATGTTGCAATGACCAAATCTATTGAAGTAATTCAAAAAACTGGTGAAGAATTCGCCGAAATCTTCGGAAGAGAATACGGACTCGTTGATGCATATAAAACCGAAGATGCAGAAATCGTATTTGTTGCAATGGGATCACTCTGCAGTACTATCAGAGTAGTAGTTGATCAATTAAGAGAAAAAGGCGAAAAAGTAGGTTTGCTTAAAATTAGAGCTTACAGACCATTCCCTGTAGAAGCAATCAACGAAGCAGTGGCAAATTGTGAAAAAATAGCTGTAATCGATAAAAACTTCTCATTCGGAATTGGTGGAGCACTTTACGCTGATATGAAAGTCAAAATTGATAAAGAAATCTATGGATTTATTGCCGGTTTAGGTGGAAGAGACATCATACCGGAATACATCATAGAAGCTTATGAAAAAACTAAAGCGCCAGAAGATGAAGTTACATGGCTTGGACTTAAGGAGGAATAGATATGGTAGATATACCTGATAAAGATTTATTAGCACCGGGACACAGAGGTTGTGCTGGTTGTGGAGCATCTATTGCTGTAAAATTAGCTCTCAATGCTTTAGGCGAAAACACTGTAGCTATTTCTGCTACTGGTTGTCTTGAAGTTATGACTACACCATACCCAGAATCTTCATGGGAAGTCCCATTTATACACGTTGCATTTGAAAACTCTGGAGCTGTAGCATCAGGTGTTGAAAGTGCATTAAGAATTCAAGGAAAAGATGATATTAATGTAGTTGCTTTTGGTGGTGACGGAGGAACTGTAGATATTGGTTTACAATCCTTATCCGGAGCTATGGAAAGAGGACACAACATGCTTTACATTTGTTACGATAACGAAGCATACATGAATACAGGTATTCAAAGAAGTGGAGCTACTCCATACGGTGCAAGTACCACAACTTCACCAAGTGGAACTGCAAGTTTCGGAGAAGACAAACCTAAGAAAAATATGCCAATGATTATGGCAGCACATGGAATTCCATATGTGGCTACCGCATCAATCGCATACCCTGAAGACTATGTTAACAAAGTTAAAAAAGCTGCAGCAACCAAAGGAGCTGCATACATACACTTACAACAACCATGTACTACTGGTTGGGGTTATCCTTCAGAAAAAACTATTGAAATGGGTAGATTAGCTGTAGAAACTGGATCTTGGATTTTATACGAAATCGTGGACGGCAAATTCGAAATTACTTACAGGCCTGAAGAAAGAAAACCTGTAAAAGAATACTTAGCACCACAAAAAAGATTCAGACACTTAGATGAAGAACACATTGAAAAAATCCAAAAATACGTTGACGCAGAATGTAAAGAACTAGGATTATAGGAGGAAGACAATGGAAAGTATTGTTGTAAACAACAATTTATGTGACGGATGTCTTAACTGTTCAAACATGTGTGAATCCATCCATAAGTCTAGCAGAATTAAAATTATAGAACATGATTCTTCCTTTTATGCCATTGTATGTCAACACTGTGAAAGTGCACCATGTATAAAAATCTGTCCAACTGATGCAATTACCGATGACGGAGTCAATACTGAAAAATGTATTGGCTGCGGATTATGTGTAATGGTTTGTCCGTTTGGTGCAATGACTTTCCAAGCAAAAGTTGCTGAAAAATGTGATCTTTGTGCTGACAGAGAAGAAGGACCTGCATGTATCAAAGCATGTACAAAAAGAGCCATTAGTGTTGCTGACCCTGAAAAAATCAGGATTAAAAATCAGGAAAAATATCTTGCTAAAATGGCAGGATTATATGAACCTGATAGTGGCAAAGGCGGCTTTGTCCATGTCATAACAAGTCAAGCAAGAGCAAGACTTGTTTTAGATGAATAATAAAGAATTATGTTTAAATCAGGAAACTGTACTGAATGTACAACCTGCGGAAGTTGTCAACAAACACCAGATGTTGACACTCCTATTTTATTTTGTATGCACTGCCAACCATCAGAAGCACCTTGTTTGATAGCATGCAGTGAAAATGCTATTGAAGTTTTAGGCGGAGCCATAACCATCAACGATGAAAAATGCACCCAATGTGGAGACTGCGTTGAAGTTTGCCCAATAGGAATAATCAAAATATAAATATTTCAAAATCCAAAAATATGATTAATTAATTTTTATAAGGGTTTTATTTTGATTACTAAAGATACTATTAGGGATACCGTTTATGAACTTTACAAACAAGCGGTCATTGTTTTAGGCGATGATGTAAAAAAAGCACTAGAGGATGCTTTAAAAATAGAGGAACATGAACTTGCCAGGTTAAATATTGAAGCTATTTTAAAAAATATTGAACTTGCAGAAGAGAAAGGCATTCCAATGTGTCAGGATACTGGTCTGCCAGTCGTTTTTGTGAAATTAGGCAATGTTGAAGTTGAAGACTTGCGTGGAGGAATCGAAGAAGGGATTAAAAAGGCAACAAAGGAAATACCGATTAGACCAAATATCGTTGATCCGCTAACACGCGAAAACACAAACATTAATGTTGGGGATTACATCCCTCCAATTGATATAGAACTTATTGATGAAGATTACTTGGAAATAACAATCTTGCCTAAGGGATTCGGTTCTGAAAACAACAATGCATTGAAAATGGCCCTTCCTGCTGAAGGCATTGAAGGAATTAAAGAGTTTGTTGTTGAATCTGTCCTAAAAGCAAAAGGAAAACCTTGCCCTCCAACTGTTGTGGGAGTCGGTATCGGAGGAACATCAGATTTATGTTTAAAACTCGGTAAAAAAGCATTGCTTGGAAAAGTAGGTGAAAGAAACCCTGACCCGGAAATAGCTAAACTTGAAGAAGAACTATTGGCTGAAATAAACAATTCTGGAATTGGCCCAATGGGTCTTGGCGGTAAAACTACCACATTAGATGTCAAAATCTTAAAAGCACATACCCATACAGCAGGCCTTCCAATAGGAGTATGTATCCAGTGTTGGGCAGATAGGCACGCTACAGGAAAAATATATGATGATTAGATTATTTCTAATCAAATTAACTCTTTTTTAGTATCTGAAAGAACGTGGTGTGGTAGATCTTGGAATATTTTCATGAAACTCAATTGAAACATCCATGATTTCAACTGAAATATCGCCCATTCTCTCAAATGCCTTAATAACTCTGAATAAATAAATAAAATAATTTGAACGCTCTTTTTCATCAAAAGTGCTTTCAGCCATTTGTTCTGCAATCAAATTAATGGCTTTAGACTGAAGAATATGAATGGAATCCTCAAATTCCATTAAATCTTTCTTTAACTCTGTTTTCCCTTCAATGAATGCAGTCATGGATAATCGAATCATTTCTTGAGCTGTTTTATACATCTTTTTTAATTTTTTCAAGATGTTTTCATCAATTTCATAAACTTCATTAATAACAAATTTTGCAATATGACCACAATAATCCCCAATACGCTCCAGATCATATGCAACTTCATTGTAAAGTAGAGATTTAGAAAATTCGGGATGTTGGTCAATGCTGACAATCGTTTCGACTGAAGTTCTTATTTTTTCAACCATATTGTTAGTCACATAATCCATTTCCAAAGCCCTATTGGCCTTATCTTCATCATGTTCCAAAACAGCACTAAACGAAGCTTCCAGCTGTGAATGAACATGCCTGGACATGTTTGCCAACATATCATTTATCAACACGTTGCCTTTAGTTTCCCTTAGATTGACATATTCACTTAATGACTCTGCAAGCTCCTCATAACTTTTAAAATCAATCATATATGCCCTTTTAACGGTACCGTCCTTAACCAGAGGTTGCAATAGTTGAGTAACATATCTGCGAGTTATTCCAAGCTTTTCTGCGATCTCATCTTGAGTTGATGGATTTTCATATAAAATGCAATCCAAAATATCCTTCAAGGTTTTGTCTTTTTTACTCATAATACCAACTATTTTTTATAATCATCCAATAAATCATTGGATTCAAAGTGAATATTCTCTGAAGATTCGTTGATTCCAGAATTAGATGGTTTTGTCACATGATTTTTAAATGTGACATTAATTTCATCAAGATTGTCGTTATTTTTAGGATTATCATTATCCGCATTAATCTTTTGAAAATCAATGTTTTGAGATTTATTAACCTCTTTAGCACTTCTTTTAGGATTGGCATAATTAAGTTTATCTTTAATTATTCTAAACTCATCTTCTGATTTTTTTGCCAAATTCAATATTCTTACAATGACAAATAACAATAGAACTAAAGCAACAATAGCTATCGGGAAATCAAAATAAATGAATATGTCATCATAGAAATATGTGATGACATTGCCATAATCAGCAAACCCTCTTGCCAAAAATATTAACCCTACAAAAGCAATGATGGCTCCATGTTCCTTTTTAATAAAGTTAGGTTTTAATACGAATGGATAAACGCTAATAATTATTAATGCACATCCCAAAAGACGATAAAGATTGTTGCCTGCCACTCCTTGAAGTGATACGTACGCCTTAAGGAAGGTGTATGGCAACAAGCCCCATTCAGACAATAACGCTAAAATGAACAAGATCTGAATTAAAACAATCACGATTAATGGAAATACATAAGCCACTTCCCATTCAAAATCCTTACTGAAAGCTGCTTCCTGAACCGGCTTTTCAAGAGCCTCTGAAAGCATATTATATAACATTGAAGAAATTACTGAACCTATAATTGTCCCTGCAACTCCCAAAAAGGAGGTTAACAATGCAACGAATGCAGAAATACAACCCACCAATATTATTTTTGAATAGTTCACAAGCATTCCCCTTAATCCGATTTAATTAAAAACAAACATACAAATTGATAATCTATTTTATAACTTAAGATATTTAAAATTGACTTAAATCTAAAATGAAATTCTTAAAAAAATAATATATTTAAAAAACCAAAAAGCCTTAGGGGGGATTCGAACCCCCGACTTCTACCTTACCAAGGTAGCGCTCTACCACCTGAGCCACTAAGGCGCAATCAGGAATTAAAAATTATATAAAATTATAAAATAGTGCATGGGAAGGGATTCGAACCCTCGAAGGCCTATGCCAAAGGATCTTAAGTCCTTCCCCTTTGGCCGCTCGGGCACCCATGCATATAATAAATATATTTAATCACATAGTATTTAAATGTTACCATTATTTGAGAAAAATTATGGAAAAAATTAAAAGCAACAAATTAAACTTATTTGGCAAATTATTTAAATATTAAGATATTAAATAAATATACTTATATAAACGATATTTTTAAAATAAAATGGAACTGGTGGATTAATTGATAGTTGATATGGAAGAATGTGGAGTTTGCGAAGATTGTATAGATGTGTGTATGGAAGAAGCGATTTCAAGGAAAGCTTATACAATCGTTATTGACAATACAAAATGTGATAACTGTGGCGAATGTGTTGACGTTTGCCCGGTAGGTGCTATTTACGAAGAATAATTAAATTAAAGATTATCATGAAAAAATTTACAATAATCGATTATATTATAATAATATTAGTAATATGTGCTGTTGTATTTGCGTTTATACATATTACAACAGACAACACTTCAAATTTAGAAAAAACAGCGTTTGACACATCAACAATCAGCAAAATCCCAGTTACTTATTCTAATTATTATCAAAATGGAAACATTGTGAAAGCTAGCGTAGAGGGTTATAATGCAAGCACCGGAGAAGACATGACAGTTAATGGAACTGTCAAATGGGTTTGTGAAGATATCAGTGGCAGCGTAAAAGTATTAATCTACGCCAACAATACCACATATTTGGCAGGATTATATAAAGACATCCCCAATGCAGACATTTACATCAATACACTTTCTCTTGAGAGTGATGGGAGCAAATATGATAATCTAGTCGAATTCACAATACTTCCCGAAAAAGTCACCTCATTAAACGATTTATGTAAAAATCTAACAGATGTTGATTGCGAAATTTCCACAATAGTTACTTTTGATACGCTCAATCCCACAAAACTTCAAGAAATTGCCAATAAGATCAACTCAAAAGATAAACGATTATCGATTATGGCTTTGGATTCATCATCATATAATCAGTTGAGGATTGAAAAAGCAACCGTCCAAAATATTAATGATGCCAACTCCATTCTAGGAAATGTCAATGGAATAACAGATGAAATTACAATTAGAGTTTACAATTGTAGCGATAGTCAGCTAGAAAACATTAAAAACAATTATAATGTTACAAATATCAGAAATTTTTAAGTTGATAACATATGAGCGTTATTTATTCTACCTTAACTTCAATACTAAACAAGATAAGCGATGAATTTCACGAATCGTTTCTATTCAGCACAATTTTTTCTATTTTAAGGTTTGTTGAAAAAGGATGGGTAAATAGCTACTTTAAAAAATTGTATCCCAATGAGAATTTTCTAAGTTTTTTAAACAAAAACAATATTTTAAGAAATCACATTTTCAATCCTCTGATTGTGCTGTTTTTATTTGCAATATTTTTGCTTTTATCAATGACCGCCCCATCAAAAAGTCTAGTCATTACATTAATTGTTGCATTTGTTGCATTTTTTATAGGATCTACAATACTTCCAAGATATTTCTTAAATGATTCTGCTGAAAATATACTTAAATTTGAGAAAAGAGACATTTATTCAATAGGATTCTGCCTAACATTAGTTAGCATTGTGTTTTTCTTTATAAGTATTGCTTCCGTTGGAGGAATACCTCTTTTAAAACCATCAATCAGATACCTTTTAAAACCTGCATTTACAATGCCTGTGTTTTTGATAATCCCTGCAACCTGCTTGATTGCCAGTGCATATCTTAAAGATTTCCAAGATGGAAAAATCGCCCGCTCACAGGCAAGGTTCAGATTCCTATTTTTACTGCTTATCGACTGTGCATTTTTATTGATTTTAGGGTATAGGACACCACTACTTGCAGCATTTCTAATCATAATTATCATAGGTTTCTATGGAAATATCATTTCACTATGGGAAGTCGCAGTTGGTGCTGCAATTGGTGTAGGTGCAATAATAGGAATTGGTTATTTTAGGTCAGTTGGCGAGATGACAATAACCTCTTCAACAAATCCATTCTACACACTACAATCAAGAGCGGACTTCACTTTACATGTATTGAACCTGCTTGATTTCATAGGGGGCGACTTTGGAGTTACACACGGACAAGTTTTATTAAGTTCCATCCCCGGCAGCGAATTAGGCCCAAGAATGATGATTGGAAAGCTTATTGCATGGAGAACTGAAGTTACCATTACTCCCACACTAATTGGACAAATGGTAGCTGATTTCGGGAAAGTTGGTGTTGCAGTCCAGATGCTAATCTTAGGATTAACCTTAGGTATTGGGTTTAAACTAATGCAAAAAACCAAGGATTTCTTTTATATTGGTATTTACTCTTTAATTTTAACATACTCAATTTTAGGCATAGAAACAGGAATTTTAGACATTCAAGTGCTGTTATATTTTGCAATAGCTATTTTTATCTATTTAATTAACCTCGTTAAAGTAAAAAATTAATGCAATTTTAAACTCCACAGTATTACTAAATATACGAAATAATACTAAAAAGTATTACTTTAATAACCTTTATATATATAAATAAAATTAAAATATAAAATGTCAAGCCATATATAGGATTTATTAAACAGTTTACTTAATAAAAGTCCAAATAGACTTGATACTAAAGAAAATAAGTAAAAATAATACTAATTAGTAATACATCATTTATAAATCAAATGAAAAAAAGTATTACTTTTTATGAAAATGGAGGAATTTAATTGCATATACCTGATGGATTTATACCTATTGCACAGTGCTTAATATACTATGTAATATTAATCGTTGCATTATACTTCTCTGTGAAATGGGCAAGATCTAACTTAGATGAAAAACATATACCTCTTTTAGCAGTACTTGCGGCTGGTATTTTTGCAATCATGTCTATGAACATGCCAATTCCATTCGGAACCAGTGGACACATGGTCGGAGGAGCATTAGTGGCTATTGTATTCTTCGCACCAGAAGCTGCAGTTTTAGTATTTACTGTGGTTTTACTCATCCAAGCATTAATATTCGGTGACGGAGGAATTACTGCTTTAGGAGCAAACGTATTAAATATGGCAATCGTTGGAGGTTTTGTCGGTTTATACACCTTCAAAGCTTTAGCGGACAAAATTGGAAAATACCCTGCAGCAGGAATTGCCGCATGGTTAGCTACAGTAATTGCAGCATTAGCATGTGCTATTGAAATGGGTATTGCTGGAACATTCCCAATGAACATCGGTATCCCATCCATGGTTTTATACCACTTCTTCATAGGAATTATCGAAGCAGTATTAACCGTAATTGTTCTTGCTGCATTAGACAAATATAGACCAGATTTACTCGCATGGAATAACGGAGATGCATAATATGGATAAAAAAGATACTTATTTAATTGGAGTTGCATTAGTCATCTGTATCATAATTTGCTGTCTTTCACCATACATTGCATCTGGTGACCCAGACGGATTAGAAAAATCAGCTGAAGACTCAGGTCTTGCTGAAGACTTCTCAATTGAAGAAATTAGTGGCATCCCTGATGCTATTTTCCCGGATTATGCATTTGCAAATGATCCTGATAACCAAGTATTACAAATAGTAGCACTGGTAATCGGAGCAATCATAACCTTAGCATTAGGATATGTCGTTGCAGAAGTCGTAAGAAGCAGATAAATAGAAATTATTTTTTTAATTTCTATTTTTTCCCTTTTTTTAATAACTCATTTTAACAGATTTATATGGCAGACATAACACAAATAATGAGGTTTGATGATTTAGCATCAAAAGACAGTCCAATACATAATTTAGAAGGAAGAATAAAGTTAATCTCGACTGTTTTTATAATACTTGTTTGTGTTATCTCAAAAGAACTTTTTATACCAATAATACTGGAAATCGTATTATTAATTATATTGAAACTAGCTAATCTATCATACAGAGATTCATTTAAACGATTATTGATGTTGCTCCCATTCGGTGGGGCAGTCATTATATTCCAACCGTTCATACAACCTGGAAACATAATCTGGAGTTATTCATGGATACACGTTACCGATGTAGGGCTGAATTGGGCAATATTGCTGTTGGTTCGTATGATTGTATGTCTAACCGCAATCATTATCTATTCATCAACTACTCCTTTACAAGAAATGGCCAGCTCTTTTAGAAAATTAAAAATGCCGAGAGATTTGGCAATGATTCTATCAATCATGGTAAGATTCCTATTTTTATTTGTTGATGAGCTTGCCGCAATCAGAAAAAGCCAGAAGGCTAGGAATTTTAACATACATGACAAAAATATCCCTTATAAATGGAGGGTCAGACAGGTCGGTTATACGATTGGAATGATGTTTTTAAAAGCTTATGAACAGGGAGAGCGAGTTCACAAAAGTATGGTGAGCCGTGGATTTTCAGATGCATCTGAAATGTTTGACGAAAAAAGGTCTCCTGATAAAAGCGATTATGCTTATTTATTTACTATAATTATTATCGTGATTATTCTTGAAATTATCCTATTCAAATATTCCGGACAGTTAGGTTACTTCGGACAAAATTTAGCAATTAATTAGGTGGAAAATATGGAACAAATTCATTTAGAGACAAAAAATTTATCTTACACATACCCTGATGGGACTAAAGCATTGAACAATGTCAATATTCAAATTAAAAAAGGAGAAAAGATAGCTATTATGGGTCCGAACGGTGCGGGTAAGTCAACATTATTTTCCCACTTCAACGGCCTAACCGAACCTACTTCAGGCCATGTCGAGATAGATGGTGAAAAAATCGTTTTTGAGCGAGAAGAACTGCTTAAAGTAAGGCAGAAAGTGGGAATCGTGTTCCAAGATCCAAATGACCAACTGTTTGCGCCAACCGTTAAGGAGGATGTTGCCTTTGGACCAATGAATTTGGGCCTTGATTATGATGAAGTCAATAACAGGATTACAGAAGCGCTCGAAATGGTAGGAATGAGCGGTTTTGAAGACAAGACCCCACATCACCTAAGTGGAGGTCAGCAAAAAAGAGTTGCAATTGCAGGTATCGTTGCAATGAGACCAGAAATAATGATTCTTGATGAACCAACTGCAGGATTGGATCCTGAAGGTGTCGATAAAGTGCTTGACATTTTAAACAATCTTAACAAAGAGGGAATGAGCATTGTAATCTCATCACACGACATTGAAATGGTAAACCAATTTGCAGAAAAAATCTTTGTTTTATACCATGGAGAGATTATAGCTTCAGGTGACAAGCATCAAATATTTTCCGATAAGGAATTATTAAAAAAAGCTCACCTAAAAGCACCAGTAACAACTGAAATATTATATAAATTAAAAGAAAATGGATTAAATGTTGATACTGAAAAAATAGGCATTAACGAAACAGTTGAAGAAATATTAAATGCTACAAAAAATTAATTTGATGATTTCATATTTTTTAGTTTATCTTTAAACTTAATAATGAATTCAAATTCCTGATCAAGATCTGGAGAATTTGCAAATCCACAGTTTGGACAATGAAAACTATTGCAATTATGTTTTCCACAACTAGAACATCCTCGATTTTCTAATTTGTTTTCATCAAATTCAAAACCACACATTCTGCACTTCATAATATAACACCGTTAATAAATTAAAATTAAAAAAAATAATGAAAAAATTGAAGCTTATTGTACTTCAATGTTTTCTGCTTCTTCTTTACGAAGACAAACATCATATCCTTTAACACTCATTTCAATTGGATCTCCTAAAGTAGCAACTTTTTTAATAGTAATCTTCGCTCCTTTAACAAAACCCATTCCTAATAAATGTCTTCTTAAACCTACATCACCAGATTCATGATATTTTACCAAGGTTACTGTTTCACCAGGTTTTGCATCTTTTAATGTTTTCATAGTATCACCATATTATAATTAATATAGAAATTTTTAGGCATGCTAAAAATTAGTTAAATAATACTTTGTACCAACAAGTATTTAAATATTTAGTTATGACTAAAAATTTTAAAAAATGAAAAAAATGATAATTAGAAAAAACTAATCATCATCATCTTTTGGAATTTTAACACCTTTAATTCCACTTCTACTGCGCATAATTTACACCTATCCGAATCCTGCTAAAAGACCCACATTGTATATTAAGAAGGAAACAATATATGCAGTTACTAAAGTAATAGCACACATAATTAACGCCCATCTATAACTGTTGGTTTCTTGCTTGATTGCAGCAATAGCTGCAAAACATGGTGTGTACAATAAGGTAAATGCCATGAATGAAAATGCTGACAATGGAGTGAATGTATCATGCACTAAGCTTGTAATACCTTCTTCATCATCTCCTTCCATACCTGCGAGAGTACCGAAAGTAGCCACCACTACTTCTTTAGCAGCCAAACCGGCAATAATCGCTACAGCAGCTTGCCAGGTTCCAAATCCTAATGGAGCGAAAATTGGGGCAATAACATTACCAATCATACCTAATAAACTATCAGCAGATCCATATTCCACACCTAATGGGAAGATACTTAATGCCCATAATACAATAGAACAAGCAAGAATAATAGTACCTGCTTTTCTTAAGAATCCTTTTACTTTTTCCCAAGTGTGCAGCAATACACCTTTTATAGAAGGTACTTTGTAAGTTGGTAATTCCATTACAAATGGAGATGATAAACCTTTAAATAAAGTTCTTTTAAGGATAGCCGCAACAATAAGTGCCACAACGATACCTAATAAATAAATTGCAAGTAAAACATTACCTTGATTTTCAGCGAAAAATGCAGCTATGAAAATAGCATAAATTGGCAATCTGGCAGTACAAGACATGAATGGAACAAGCATCATAGCAAGCATACGGTCCCCTTCATTTTCCATGGTTCTTGTTGCCATAATAGCCGGTACTCCACAACCGAATCCTAAAATCATAGGGATAAATGCTTTACCGTGAAGACCAACAATCTTGTGCATAATTTTATCTAATGTGAATGCGGCTCTTGCCAAGTACCCACAGTCCTCTAAAATACTTAAGAACAGGAACATTAGAATAATGATAGGTAAGAAAGTTAAAACACCACCTACTCCACCAATGATACCGTCACAGATGAAGGAAGCTAAATACTCATTAGCTATGAATGTACCTACCCATTCACCAATCATACCAAATAATTCGTCAATCATATCCTGGAAAGGAGCACCAATTGTAAATGTTAATTGGAACAATGCCCACATTATAATAATAAATATGAATGGAGCTAAAAGCCTATTGGTTACAATTTTATCAATTTTGTCAGTTATAGTTTCTTTTTCGACAGCTGGTTTTTGAACAGCTTCTGCCATTAATCCATCAATAAATGCATATCTTGCATTTGCGATAACTTCTTCAGCCCCTTCTTTATAAACATCATGAAGGTGACTTGCCACTTTATCAGTTTCAATCATAATCTGAGAACTTTTAGGTGAATTTTGTACTTTCTCAATTACAATTGTGTCTTTTTCTAACAATTTTACTGCAGTCCAAACAGATGGAACATCTAATAAATTATTGTCCTGTTCGATTATTTCCTGAATTGAAGATAAATGACCTTTAATTTCATTTCCATAAGATAATTTGGCGCTTGAATCAACTGGATTTGCAGCCGCTTTTTCAACTGCAGTCAGTAATTCTTCAAAACCCTCTTTGGTTTTTGCATTAACTTCCACTACAGGGAATCCTAAAAGTTCACTCATCAAATCTATATTGATTATATGATCTCTTTTTTTAGCGAAATCATTCATATTAAGTGCCATTACAAGGTTAGCGCCCAATTCCATCATTTGAACTGTTAAATATAAGTTACGTTCTAAATTAGCAGCATCAACTACATTTATAATAACATCGGAGTCCGCATCTACAATGAAATCTCTAGAAACTATTTCCTCCATAGAATGAGCACTTAATGCATAATTACCAGGCAAATCAATAACTTCATACTCATAACTACCATGTTTGAAATGACCTTCAGCTCTTTCAACAGTTTTTCCAGGCCAATTTCCTACATGTTGTCGCATACCAGTTAATTGATTGAATACAGTAGTTTTCCCTACATTAGGGTTTCCTGCTAATCCTACAATTAATTTTGTCATTAACCATTCTCCCGTTTTTATTAACTAAATTGGATCATATTTCTCATGAAAAATATCATCCATATCTAAAAAAAATTATTTTTAGTTTAAGTTTTCTAAAAGTTAGGTTAACCTAAACCTATTACACTATTGAATTTTATCATATTTAAATATTTAGGAATACCAAAAAAACAAAAGTTTATATATAAAAAATAACTATTGTTATATAAGTACTGTTTTTTCCCATAGTGATGTTTGGAAAAAATTTAGGCATGCCTAAAAATTCCAAAACATTTATATACTATGAAGTTCAACTTTAATACAAGTGAGATATAATTTAGGCTTACCTAAATTTTTCACTTAACAAAACATTTTATTAGTCAAATAATAATACAATCTCCAAAATAAACATAATTGTATTAAATTAGCTTTCCACAATTTTCTAATTTGATACAATAGG
>NZ_JBGUWC010000107.1:0-33054 GCF_045220775.1 Methanobrevibacter sp. | reverse complement strand
ATGAGGGATTATTTTGTATTATAAAACAAAAATTAAGGATATTGTAAGAATACCACCTTACAGATTTGAAGATCCTCTTGAAGAAGTTGCTATACAAACTTTAAACAAAACTTATGAAGGTCGTTTAGACAAAAAACTTGGTTTGCTCATTTGTGTTAATGAGATTGTTGAAATTAGCGAAGGCAGACTTATTATGGGTGATGGAGCTTCATACCATAATGTTGTTTTCGAAGCTATTTTCTTTAAACCTGAACAACATGAGATTTTTGATGGTGAAGTAATTGATATAGCTGATTATGGTGCTTTTGTAAGAATTGGACCTATGGACGGTTTAATACATGTTTCTCAAGTAACTGATGATTATATCAATTACGATGGTAAAAGAGGAGCTTTAATTGCAAAAGAATCTAATAAAACTTTAGATGTTGGTGACTTAGTTAGAGCCAGAGCAGTTAGCGTTTCCATTAAAGACGATTCTACTAACAGTAGGGAAAATCATAGGAATTCCAAAATTCCACTTACTATGAGACAAACCAACTTAGGTAGATTTGAATGGATTGAAGAAGCTAAACAAAAAAATAAGAAGGCGTAAATAATGAAAGCTTGTACTGTTTGTAAAATGATTTCAAATAAAGACCACTGCCCTAATTGCGGAAGTCCTACCTCTGATAATTGGAGCGGGCTTTTGATTATAACTGATCCTGAAGAATCTAGAGTGGCTAAGGAACTAAATATTACAGTTCCTGGAGAATATTGTTTAAGAGTAAGATAGAGGGTTTTTTGTGTTACGTTTGGATGCAGAATTGAATAAAGATATAATAATTGAGCTTAAAAAGCCTTTAGGTACATTATATCCTAACTTTGAGGATGCTATTGATGAAATTAAATCTTCAGAGTTTTTAATTTCTGTTGGTGATGCAACATTCGACAATCTTATAAAATATGAATTATATCCGAATATTGGAATAATTGACAATTTAATTCAAAGAAAAAATCATACTCATGAAATTATAGTTGCAGACCGCATTTTAAAAGCGGATAATCCTGCGGGGTATATTACAGATGATCTATGGGAAACCATAGGCAAGGCTCTTGAATTATCTAACAGTGGCGAATGTTATGTAATTGATGTAGCTGGGGAAGAAGATCTTGCAGTTCTTCCTTGCATCTTAATGGCAAATCCAGAAACTACCATTTTATATGGTCAGCCAAATGAAGGATTAGTGCTTTTAAAAGTTTGCGATTTAAGAAATAAAGCTCAAATGCTTATTGACGGATTTATCGAAGAATAAATTTAATGAGGTTTTATCATGGAAATCGAATTTATTGAAGAAAAAGAAAATAAATTATTTAATAGAAAAGAAATTAAGTTTTACGTTGATTATGATGGAGAAGCAACTCCAAAAGTATTAGACATTAAATCTAAATTAGTTGCTTTATTAAACACTAAAAAAGATTTACTTGTCGTTGACAATGTACAACCTCACTACGGTGAACCTAAAGCATTAGGTTATGCAAAAGTTTACGATACCGTAGATGACTTACAATACATTGAAGCTAAACATGTTTTAGCTAAAAACGAAGAACCTGAAGAAGAACCTGCTGAAGACGCAGATGAAGAATAGGTGATTTTAATGGTAAAAAAATCTGATTTATATGAAGTGGATGGAGACAAACTTGTAAGAAAAAACCCAATTTGTCCTCGTTGTGGTGAAGGTGTATTCATGGCGGACCATGGTGACAGATTCGCTTGCGGTAAATGCGGATACACTGAAATGAAAAAATAAGATTTTTAAAATCTTTATTTCTTTTTTTATTTTTATTTTTAATTTATTATTAAGAAGGGATTTCTTTGGATAATATTAGAAATGGCCGTTTTAAGACCGGAATGACAGATGAAGCAGCAGAATATACTTCATCTTTTGATGCAGATAAATATCTTTTTGAAGCAGACATCAAAACTAATTTTGCACACACTTCAATGCTAAAACATGAAGGCATTGTCGATGCTGAAATTGCCGATAAAATATTGTGTGCACTTGATTGCCTTAAAGAGGAGGGTTTTGAAGCATTAGTATTTGACCCGTCTGTCGAAGATGTTCATATGGCTATTGAAAACTATGTAACTTCCAAAATCGGTCCTGAAGCGGGTTTTATGCATACAGCAAAATCACGTAATGACCAGGTTGCATGTGATGTCAGATTGGTTTTAAGGGAAATGATTGAAGAAATTCAAATCGGAATCTTAGAGTTCATGGAAGGCCTTGTTGAAATGGCTGGCGAACACCTTGATGATGTTTTCATAGGCTTTACTCACTTGCAGCATGCTCAACCGATTACAATTGCTCATCATTTAATGGCTCATGTACAGGCTTTAAAAAGGGATTATGAACGTTTAGCTGATACATATAAACGTGTTAATCTAAATCCGTTAGGTTCAGCTGCAATGGCCACTACTAGTTTTCCAATTAACAGGCAATTAACAACAGATCTGCTTGGCTTTGATGCATATCTTGAAAACTCAATGGATGGTGTTTCAGCAAGGGATTTTATTGCAGAAACAGTCTTTGATTTGGTGGCATTATCATCAACTTTAGCTAAAATCTGTGAAGAACTGGTATTATGGAGCACTTATGAATTCGGTGTCATTGAAATGGCGGATGAGTATTCATCAACTTCTTCTATTATGCCTCAAAAGAAAAACCCTGATGTTGCAGAACTTGCAAGAGGCAAAACCAGCATCGCTACCGGTGAGCTGGTTACCATTTTAACTATCCTTAAAGCCATTCCATACACCTACAATAGGGATTTGCAGGAAATAACTCCTCATTTATGGAATGCAGTTAATGTAACTGGCGAAACTTTATCAATTGTAACCAAAATGATGTTGTCTGTCGAATTTAAGGTAGACAGATGCAGGGAACTTGCAGGCAAAAACTTTGCAACTGCAACTGATCTTGCAGATATTATGGTTCGTGAAAAACAAATTCCATTTAGGACTGCTCATAAAATTGTCGGAAGGATTGTTAATGAAGCAACAGCCAATAACATGGCTGAAGAAGACATTACCTCAAAATTCATTGATGATATTGCTGTTGAATTAGGTTTCGATGAGTTGAACTTGACCGATGAGCTGATTCAAAGAGCATTAAATCCAGCTGAAAACGTCAGAATCAGAGCTGTTCCAGGAGGCCCTGCTCCGGAAATGGTGGAAATGGCTCGCGATAACATTAAAGCATTTTTAAATGATGAATTTGAAAGACATGGAATATAATTCCATTATTTTTTTTAATCATCATAAGTTTAGGTATACCTAAACTTTATATAGTAAATTTCACAAAAATAGTATTGCCAATGTAATCATTGGCAATGGTGTATGTAACATGACTTTAATAGAAAACTTATTTCATTCCTCAATGAATCCAATAAGTAGAGCTCAGCTTCTATTATTGTCACATTACATTACCATCAATCATCAGTCTTCTTTTTCATTCAAGGATATTAAATAGCTTTCATGAATCTCATCGGATAGTTCCTGATTTCCTTCAATGATTGGTCCGGTATAGTCGCAATCATAGCAAACCCATTGAGACCAGTTCTGAGGAATAATCCATTTGACTTTTTTAGACCCGCATCTTGGACACATTTTAAACATCATGTTAATCAATCCTGTAAAAACTCCATATTAAATCTAATGCTTCGCCAGGCTCGAGTGCACCTGAACGAGTTTCCCTTAAAATTCTTTGTATTGAAAATTTCTTCATATATGGAAACTTTCTGTGAACTTCATATAACAGTGGACAGCCAAATCCTTTAAACTCCTTTAAATCATATGTTCTGATTAAGGATTTTATCTCTTGCTTGCCAACACTTAAACTTGCCGGAAGGTTCAAGCGATATAATGAATCGTCTTGCATATTTATGCATTGACTACCAGTTGCAAGCATATCACCGAAGACAATTATCGGTATTTCGTTATTTTTTGCATATTCCTTTACAAGGTGGGATGTATTTTTCGAACATCTTCCGCATGGATGAAGCTTGCCTGTAAATGATTCTTCAATAATATCAGAGTAGTCAGTTTCAATATACTCATGAGAGATATTTAATGATTCGGTAACAAGTTTAATATTTTCCTTGAATTGTTTTGGCAGGATTATAGTACCAGGATCAACTGTAACGGCAATAGGATTAAAGCCAAGTTTTTTAGCCAAAATTAGTGAAAAGCTACTGTCAACACCACCTGAAAGAGCAACAACAGCTTCAGTGTTTCTTGATTCTTCAAATTCATGCTCCTTAAAATAAGTATCAAAGTTAAAGCTATAAATATTGTTTAACTTATTATCGATTGCATGCTCCAGGTTTTTCAGGCCAACTGAATCCAAATCCAGGTTATTGACAGTTTTTTTAGACAATTTCAATTTGTATTCCTTGTTTAAAAAGTCCCCATAACTTTCAACATGAATGCTTTCAAGGCCCAATTTTTCTCTGAGTTTGCCGACTACCCAACCGCCTTTTCCGATGATGGCTGATTTGTCCGGCCGGTCTTCTGTAATGATCCATAACTCATTGTTTTCAAAGTAAATTTCCTCAATTGAGATATCTACTTTTTCATGACCAATTTCAGCTCTTATGGCATTAACTTCATTTAAAATGGATTCTTTAGTGTACATTTAACTCATATCTTGCAATTGAATGGTTCTTTTGAATATGATTTTATGTTTTTCAATATTCATTATTTTTACCTTTAAATATTATTTGTTTAGCATATATTAAGTATTTGTATCTTTAAATATTATAATGAGGTATGGTCAATGGAATACAGAACATTAGGAAAAACCGGTATTGAAGTATCTGAAATTGCGTTTGGTGCCGAATTTTTAGTTGAAAGACCTTATGAGGATACTGAAGTTTTAATCAAGGCCTGTGAAGAAAATGGAATTAACTTTGTGGACTGTTGGATGAGCGAGCCTGATGTAAGGTCTCATTTGGGCAAAGCCATTAAGCCTAATCGTGAAAATTGGATTATACAGGGCCATATAGGTTCGACCTGGCAAAATGGCCAATATGTAAGAACTCGTGATATGGATAAGGTAATTCCTGCGTTTGAAGATTTTATGGAAAGGTTTCAGATTGACACTTTGGATTTCGGAATGATTCATTATGTTGATTTGTTGGAGGATTATGAGGAAATCATGAACGGCCCTTTTATCGAGTATGTTCGCAAACTAAAACGTGATGGGACTATTGCACATATTGGATTAAGTACTCATAATCCTGACATTGGGCTTTTAGCAGCTGAAAACCCGGAAATCGAACTTTTGATGTTTTCAATCAATCCCGCTTTTGACATGTTTGATTCGATGGATGACATTGAAGAATACAGAAAGGAAGATGCATTCGATGGTGAATTTTCAAGCATGAATCCAAAAAGGGCTGATTTATACAGTCTTTGTGAAGAGACAGGTACTGCACTGACAGTGATGAAAGGTTTTGCAGGAGGAAATCTGCTTGCTGATGAAACATCTCCTTTTGGAGTGGCTTTAACACCGGTTCAGTGTATTCATTATGCATTATCGCAAAAGGGTGTTTCAAGCATTTTTGTAGGTGTCAGAACTGTTGATGAGCTTTTGGAATCCTTAAGATATTGTGATGCAACTGATGATGAAAAGGATTATTTCGAAACTTTAAAAAATGCTCCAAAACATTCATTTAAGGGGCAATGCACTTACTGCGGCCATTGCCAGCCGTGCTCATCCGGAATCGATATTGCAATGGTAAATAAATTGTTTGATCTTGCTAAAAATCATGATGAAGTGCCGGCCAGCGTGCAGGAACATTATAACAATCTAAAATATAATGCAACTGACTGTATTGCCTGTGGGGACTGCGAACCAAGATGCCCGTTTGATGTTTTCATCGTGGATATAATGTTGGATGCTCTTGATTTATTCGGATTTTAAAAACTTTAATATTATTATTTTAACAAATAGTTTAAGTGATTATTATGGCGTATGAAATTAAAAACAAAAAGAACATATCAACAATTGGCGTTCATGCCGGCCAGGAAGAAGTGGATGAAACCGGTTCAAGAGTAACACCAATTTATCAAACAACTTCCTATGTATTTGACACTCCCGAACAGGCTGCAAACAGATTTGCCTTAAAAGAGGGAGGAAACATCTATACAAGATTAACAAACCCAACAACAGAAGCATTTGAAAAAAGAATGGCAGCTATTGAGGGCGGAACTGCAGCATATGCAACCGCTTCTGGAATGGCAGCTATCTTTTATACAATAATTAACCTAACTCAGGTTGGAGACAATATTGTATCAGCAGATAACCTTTATGGGGGAACATATGAGCTATTTGAAAATACACTTGAAGAGTTAGGCCGTACTGTCACATTTGCCGACTCCCAATCTCCTGAAGAGTTTGAAGAGGCAATTGATGATAAGACAAAAGCGATTTATGTAGAATCAATTGGAAACCCAAAGCTTGACATTCCTGATTTTGATAGATTAGCAGAAATTGCGCATTCACATGGAATTCCATTGATAGCAGACAATACTGTTGGTATCGGTTCGGTTAGGCCATTTGACCATGGAGCAGATATTATTTCATCCTCTGCAACAAAATACATTGGAGGTCATGGAACAACTCTTGGTGGAATCATCATAGAGAAAGGTGATTTTGACTGGATGAACGGCAAATTCCCGACATTATCAGAACCTGATGCAACATATAACGGATTGGTATTTGCAGAAACCTTTGGCGAAGCCGCATTCACAACAAGAATTAGGGCGGTTGTCGGAAGAGACACAGGTGCTGTTCCTTCCCCATTCGGATCATTTTTATTATTGCAAGGTTTGGAAACTCTTGGTCTAAGGATTGAAAGGCATGCATCAAATGCAATGGCAGTTGCAAAGCATTTGGAGGCTCATCCAAAAGTGGCATGGGTAACATATTCCGGTTTGGAGTCTTCCCCAAACCATGAAGTTGCCAAAAAATATGCTGAAAAGGGATATGGTGGAATTGTTTCATTCGGTCTTAAGGCAGGTTATGACGGTGCTTTGAAATTCATTGAAAATGTGGAATTGCTTTCATTTTTAGCAAACATCGGCGATGCAAAATCTCTTGTTGTACATCCTGCTTCCACTACACATTCACAATTAACTGAAGAACAACAGTTATCTACAGGAGTAACTCCTGACTTGATTAGGTTTTCAGTAGGAATTGAAGACATTGAAGACATTTTGGCTGATGTAGATCAGGCTTTGGATAAAGTGTAATTCGGAAGTTTTTCAAACTTCTACTTTTTTTTATTTTTATAAATTCGATTTCACAAATATATTTCTCAAAAGGTTTTTAAAATGCAAAGTTAAAATTATATTTTATAGGGGCTTTTTGTGTTAGTATGAATCGAAAGGAAATTTTTTATCAGGACAAAGCAACGTGTAAAATTCCGTTTACACACATTGAAAACGACATAACCGATTCCTCATTAAGTTTAATTGATGAGTTGTATGGAGCAGCTGATGTTTTAAGCATTCAGAATGCTAAAAAGCACCGCAGAATTCTTTTGGCATTGGCCATTACCGGAACATTAATCACCATGGCGTTTCTTCTTTATGATGAGGCGGAGCTATATGGTCTTATCTTTGCTTGTATTATAATGATTCTATTTCTGTTTTTTATCTATCGTTGGGCAAACAGATTGGATTGCCATAGGAAATATCTCGAATATCGAGTGCTGGCAGAAACTCTTCGCCTTCAGTTTTTTATTTCGACTGCAGGCCTCAAAGTGAATGTTGCCAACATTCTGCCGTGGTTTATTAAGAAAGCCATTCCATGGATTGAAGAGATATTGCTGTCATTGCCTGTTGAGCAGGTTAATGAAAAAAAGCCTATCATTGACAGTTGGATTAGGAATCAAAGGACATACCATGAGGAGGCTCTCAAAAAAGCCGAAGATAAGAAACATAGGGATGACCGCATTACAAAGATAGTGCTGCTGATAACAATCATATCCTATATTGTTGCAGTATTGTTTGAAATTCACATGCTTGGTAATCCGTCTATTGAAATGCCTCCTAATGTGATTCGTGCAATCTTAAAAATTGTTTTGGGAACCATGTCCGCAGCCACTCTTTTTACCAGCAGTTACTATGGAAAAATGTCTTTAAAGATTGAGATTGATGATCACAAAAGAATGATTGAACTGTATGATCTGGCTGAAAACGATATTTTAGAAAATGGTGAAACCGAAGAGCAGTTAATGGATTTGGCGAGGGAATTCTTGATTGAAAACAGTACCTGGTACGCTTATCAGAAAATGAACAGTCCTGATGTTGTCATGTGATTAAAAACAGAAAAATTCAGGTTATGTCTTTTAAAACAATATTCCAATTTTAAACTTTTTAAAAATTGAGTTATACACTTCAGGATTTAGTGATGGGCAAATTGAAAATGTGCATATGAAATCCAATAATAATTAGGTTTATTTATATAGAAAAATAAAATATACTCAAAAGGTGTTTATAATGAAGGAAAACAGTTTAAAAAAATATGTTGATGATTTTTTTGAGGATTTGGTTCTTTATGATGATTATATGAATGGACATTACTACAAAGATTTGTTAAAAGCAGGAATTGATGTTTTTCTTGTTAATGAAAATTCATATAATGCTTTTGAGATTTATCAAACATTTTTCATGATTTATCAAATCACACGTGAAGACAAGTCCCATGCTAATGAGAAACCATCCAAAGACATTGTCAGTGAACCGAATACTCTTCTTGATTTAGTTAAGATAATGAAGAAGTATGAAGAAAATACTGGTGATTTGATTGATAAGCAAAGAGATCATTTTATACATTCAGTAAACGTTTTCCTTTTAGGTTTAGCTATTTATTCTCAAAATAAGAATTATCGTGATAAATTCAGGGAATATATTATTAAAAGCCCATATAAAAAATATTATAAAATTGATGGCGAGTTTTCCCATGAAGAATTTTTATATCGTTGGGGAATTGCAGCATTATTCCATGATATAGGATATCCTGTTGAGATTATTGGAAAACAACTGAGAAAATTCATCAATGATAGTGTCAACTCCATTTCAACTGCTTATGATGCTGATATTGCTATTGATTTTAAAGATTTCGATGAATTCAATTCTATTGTTAAATTAGACCCTGCCTTTACAGATAATTTCAGAGAAGCTTACCCTAAATCAAAATTCTTGGACTTATTTAAACCAACTGATATAATGGCTTATAAGATAGCCACTGATTTTCCTGAAATTGATGTCAATCAATTAATCAAACACCTGAATAATTTTATAGATATTATGGGCGATAGCGGCTTTATTGACCATGGATTTTTCTCATCAATATTGGTTTTAGATGCTTATGGATATTTAATACAAAAACATGCTAAGGATAATGATTTCTTCTTTTATCCGATTGTAGATAGTGGTAGTGCTATATTATTGCATAATTATTACAGAAATGTATTGCAAAAGAAATTTGGATTGGGCGGTATGCATCCTGGCGATAGCCCGTTAGCTTATCTATTAATTTTATGTGATGAGCTTCAGGAATGGAATCGTCAACCATACGGTATTCAAGACAGAAAAAGAAATCGCGTTAATGAATTACTTTTGGAAATTAATGATAACAAGCTCAATGTTGAATATAAAAGCGGCCCTATGGGCCTCGGTTTTTCTGAAGATAAAGAAGAACTACTTAAAAATCTTTTAAAAATCAGAAGCATATTTAAAAGTGATTTAACCGTCACTACTGAGGTTCAACAGGATGCAGTTATGAAAAAAATTGTGCAATCTGAAATTCGAGCTCCGGATGTTTTGCTTAGAAATATTGAAAAATTAGCCATTAGAATCCACAATCAGTATAATAATACCCTTGAATCACAATATCAGGAAAAATTAAAAAACAATATCCCGATAGATAAGGAATTCCAAGATAAATATGATAATAGGTGCTCTTTTGAAGAATTAACTCCTCATCTTAAAATAGCTAACATTAGACAGGCAAGGTCCATTCCACGCAAATTAAGCATTATCGGATGTGATATAGTGGATAAGAATGAGGAAGGGGAAGCAATTACAGAATTCTCTCCTGAAGAAGTTTTAGATTTGGCTAAACTTGAGCATAAGGAATGGTGTGAGGAAAAAATAAGAACTGGCTGGACATATGGTGAGAAAAAGGATGTCAAAAATCTTATTACGCCTTATCTTATTCCATGGGACGAATTGGATGATGACATCAAACAATTGGATATTGATCCTATTAAGCATATGCCTGAACTCATGGATTCAATTGACATGAAGATTGTAAGAACTAAAACCAGGTTGCTCACTTTTAAAATGCATGATTTCTATAATGAAGAAAACAATATTTCAGGTGATTTTGCAGATTTGCCTGATTATATCAAATATTCCAATTATAAACAAACTGACTTTTTGGTTAAAATGTTAGAGGAACTGGGCTATAATGTAGTCAGTAAAGAAAGTGGAGGCACAGCCATAGACTCATTTAATGACGATGTTGTCGACTATTTGGCCAAAAGGGAACATGCTGGATGGTGTAAGGTCAGATTCGATTTAGGTTGGAAACATGGTGATAAAAGAGATGACAAACTTAAAATCAATCCTAATTTAGTTTCCTGGGGAGAGTTAGACGATTCGATAAAGTTAGCCAACAAGCATACCTTTGAAAATCTTCCAAGATTATGTGATGAGGTCGGATTGAAAATAGTTAAATAAGAAGTTCCATTTAACTTCTAAAATTTTCAATCACCATCTTTTATTTATTCATTGGATATATATTTTTCTTTTAATTCATTTAAATAACTTTAAATGAATGTTATTTTATAATTTAAAGATAATTTTTTAATTATAATCCATTTTACTATTTTAAATCAATTCAACCAAATAGAAAAGTTTTTATAATAAAAAATTTATAGCAATAGCGTAGCTATTTTGTGAGGTGCTACTCATGAAAAAAGATATACATGACGAAGAAGACATAGATGTCAACAAAAGAAATACAGACAGAATAGTTTTTGAATCACTATTCATGCAGAGGCTATCTGATAGTATAAACTTCATAAAAAAGGAATCTAGAGAATTTTTAGATGAATTTGGACATGAAGAGATTGATGATTTTGATGTTGATGAATTCGGAGAATATGCATTCAATCAACTTGATGATTTTATTGATGATTTATCAAAGATTAAAACAAAAATTGTGAACTCAGACGATTTTCCGGAATTTTTTAAGGAATCTTCCCACAATGCCAAAGTTGCATTGAATAGGGATTCTGATTATGTGAGAAGGGCAAGAAGAAAATATGACAGATTAGATTCTGATGATGACCTGCTTGATTCATATAAAAACAATATAAGAATCATTGAACTTTGTAATAATGCCCTTAGCATAAATAAAAAGAATTGGGAAGCATATTATATAAAGGGCCTTGCATTAGTTAATTTGGATAAATATGATGATGCAATTGAAGAGTTCATTGCTTCTCTTGCTTTAAATCAGGATAATGTGGATCCATGGTTGGAAATTGCCAATGCTAATCGTTTAAATAAGGATTTTGATGATGCAATAGATGTGTATAATCATGTTCTGGAAAAAGATGGTGAGTCATCTAAAATTTTTAAAGGCCTTGCATGGACTTATTTTGACTGCGGAAATTACGAAAAGGCGGATGAGTTCTTCAAAAAGTCAAATTCAATTGACATGTTGGATAGGGAATCTCATGACATTTGGATTGAATGCATAGACAAACTCAAATCATAGATAATTATTGGTAAATCCAATAATTTCTCTTTTTTTATATTATTCAATTTTAATTGATATCTCTGAATATTTTCCACAAAATCACTATTTTTAATAAATTTTTTCAAACGATTTCACTAAATTTAAAAACTATTAGTTGTATAGTTATTATTACAGACTAATAGGTGGAAAAAATATGGCAAAAAATGCAATTATTACAGGTGGTTCTAGAGGAATCGGTAAAGCAATGGCTTTAAAACTTGGTGAACTTGGATACAATGTAGCTATCAACTACAGAAGCGATTCATCCAAGCAATTGACTGAAGACTTAATTGAAGAAATCAAATCAAAATACGATGTTGATGCTATTGCTGTTCAAGCGGATGTAAGTAAATTTGAAGACTGCAAAAAATTGGTTGAAGCTACCGTTGATGCATTCGGTGATGAAATCGATGCATTGGTAAACAACGCTGGTATTACAAACAACAGCAACTTCATTGACTTGCAACCTGAACAGTATGAGGCTGTAATCAACACCAACCTCGTAAGTATGATGCACATGTGCCACTTGGCGCTTCCTTACATGGTGGACCGTGACACTGCAATCGTATGTACAGCATCTGTAGGTGGTTTAACAGGTGTAATCAACCAAGCTGACTACTGTGCTGCTAAAACTGGTGTAATCGGTTTATGCCGTGCGTTGGCTTTGGAATTTGCTCCAAGAAAAGTAAGGGTAAATTCAATTGCTCCTGGTATGATCATGACCGATATGCTTAGAGGTGTTAACCAAGATGAATTGAATGCACTTGCTGCAACAATCCCTCTCGGACACATCGGTGAGGTTGAAGAAATCGCAGGAGCTTTAGAATACATCTTGACTGCAGACTATTTGACCGGACAAGTAATTTCACCTAACGGTGGATTTGTATTACAATAAGGTTTCAAACCTTATTTTTTTCTTTTTTTTTAAAATATCATTTTCTTGATTTGAGTGTTTAATGATTTTGTGATATATTTATATATAAAAAAAGTTAAAGGTACCTTAGGAAATTAAAATATAAAGCAGGAAAATCATGAATCTAACTAAAACACTAAAAACTATAGGAAAGCTGCTAAGTCCATTAAAAAAGAGCATAATTCCTCTTTTTTGCATTGTTGCATTCCTATTGGTTGATGTTTACTGCAACCTGACCCTACCTACATACACAGCAGATATCGTGGATATTGGTATACAGAACACTGACTTTGACTACATAATAAGTGTAGGAACCATGATGATGGCTATGGTCCTAATAGGGGTTTTGGCTACAATAGGCCTTTCATACTTCTCAAGTAAAGTGTCAGCAGCATATGGAAGGGACTTAAGGAAGATAAGCTATGACAAGATTTTAAAGTTTTCAAATTTTGAGCTGAATGAGATATCAAGAGCATCTCTCATTACACGCAATACCAATGATGTATATCAGATACAGATCTTTTTAGGATTATTCTTTACAACAATACTGTTTGCACCGATATTGGGTATTGGAAGCATAATCAAGGCCTTGGAACTTGGAACCAATCTCTTATGGATTATTGGAGTGACATTCGCTGCAGTAGCCATACCTTTTGTCATAATATTTATAAGTGTTGTACCTTACTTCAGCAGAATGCAGGAACTAACTGACAAGATTAACCAAACATCAAGGGAAATATTGATGGGTATTCCTGTTATCAAAGCGTTCGTAAGGCAAAACTACGAGGAAAAGAGATTTGAAGTAACAAATGAAGACTTCAGACAAGTAAACCTAAGGGTCTTTAGAGTCCTCCTGATTCTAATGCCTGCAATGACTTTATTTTTAAATCTGATGATTGTTCTCATCCTATACTTTGGAGCATATGACGCAATCAATGGAGAAATATTAACTGGAACAATAATAGCGTTCATACAATATGCCACACAGATTGTAATGGCATTTCTGATGATGGGTGGATTTTTTGTAATGATTCCAAGAATTTTAGTATCCGGCAGGCGTGTTGCTGAAGTATTGAATATGGAAATATCAATCAGTGACGGGCCAATCGATAAGATAGATGATAATCCGGTCATTGAATTTAAGGATGTAACTTACATCTATCCAGGAAGCGAAAAGGAAATATTGAAAGATATAAATTTCAAGCTGGAAAAGGGAAAGACTACCGCAATAATCGGCGGAACCGGAAGTGGAAAATCTACAATTCTAAATTTAATCCCACGTCTTCAGGATGTAAGCGGTGGGGAAATCCTTGTTAACGGTAAAAACATCAAGGATTATAAGCTGTCTGTCCTTAGGCAGAGGATTTCCTATGCTCCTCAAAAGGCAATTCTTTTTGAAGGAACAATAAGGTCAAACATGCTGGTAGGAAAAGAGGATGCAAGCGATGAAGAGATTAGAAAGGCATTGGCCATGGCTGAAGTCGATTTCATAGAAAGTCTGGATGATGAGGTTTTACAAGGTGCATCCAACTTCTCAGGCGGACAGAAGCAGCGTCTACAGCTCGCAAGGTCAGTAATATCCAAACGTGACTTTTACCTATTTGATGACTGTTTTTCAGCACTCGACATGAATACTGAAGCAAAAGTGAAGGAAAACCTTAAGGGCTTAAAGGAAGATTCATCAATGCTCATTGTCTCACAGAGGATTTCAACAATTATGGATGCTGATGAGATAATAGTGCTTGATGAAGGTGAGATTATAGACAAGGGCACTCATGATTACTTGAATGAAAACTGCAATATCTATAGGGAAATCGTATCCTCTCAAATAGAGCAGTCTAAAGACATGTTATATGATGATGAGGAATCTTCAAGTTTCATTATAGATGCCGATTATATCAAAAAGACTGCAGGAGGCAAATGATATGGCAAGAAAACCAAGAAGAGCACCTCCTGAAAAACCGGCAGATACCAGGCAGTCTATAAAAAACATACTCAGTCTCCTGGTTGGATATAAGTTTAAATTAAGCTTAACAGTTATTTGCGGAATCATATCAACAGTATTTTCGGTAATAAGCCCTCTTTTAATAGGTTTTGCAACAACCGCAATATTTGATGGCATAAACTCCGGAAACATGAACCTGGAATATATAATCAGTCTGCTCACCACAGTCGTAATCCTATATGTCGTAAGCGCGGTTTTCTCATATCTTCAAAGCTATCTGCTGCTTGACATAACAACAGACATAAGCTATAACCTGAGAAAGGATTTGATTGAAAAGATTACTCATCTGGCAATGGCCGATTTGGACAAGAATACCAGAGGAGACATATTGTCAAGAATCACAAATGATGTGGACTCATTGCAGTCAGGTATCGTACAGACATTCAACCAGCTGCTGACCGGTGTCGTTACAATAGTCGGCGTTACAGTAATGATGCTGTCCATTAACATATGGCTGACACTCACTACAATAGTATTGGTCCCGATTGCCTTTTTCATCATAATGAAGATTACCAAATTCTCACAGGATTACTATCTCAAACAATTGGAATACAGAGGCAGGCTGAACGGGCAAATTGAAGAGTCATTTACAGGCCATGAAATCATCCGTTCCTTCAACCAAGAAGAGGAATCCATGAGTATTTTTGAAGAGGAAAATGAGAACTGGTATGAACAGGAATGGAAATCCAAGTTCTTTTCAAGCCTGTCAGGTCCTTTTGTCCATTTCATTTCCAATCTGCAATATGTAATCATATCAGTTCTTGGAGCGGTGCTTGTACTTCAAAATGCAATAAGTGTCGGTGACATTTTGGCATTTATCCAATACTCCAAAAACTTCACAACCCCAATCGAACAGATAACTAGAATAATGAACATGATACAAACTGCAATGGCTGCAAGCGAGAGGATATTCGAGTTTCTGGAAATAAATGTTGAGGAAAATCCATCCGAGGAGCAGATCAAGGAAATAAATGAAGAAATCAGCTTTGAAAATGTTAACTTTGGCTACAATGAAGATGAACTTATTATAAAGAATCTGTCATTTAAAGTCAAAAAAGGTGAAAAGATAGCAATTGTAGGCGAAACCGGAGCGGGCAAAACAACTATCGTAAAATTGCTAATGAGGTTTTATGACTTGAATAGTGGTGAAATAAAAATCGATGGTGTAAACATCAACAAATATGACAAGCACAGCGTCAGGTCTCTTGTAGGCATGGTGCTTCAGGATACATGGCTGTTCAATGACACCATCTTCAACAATATCCGCTATGGAAAACTGGATGCCAGTGATGAGGAAGTTATAGCGGCTTCAAAAGAAGCGCATGCAGACAATTTCATCATGCAAAGCCCTGAAGGATACCAAATGATGCTGAATGAGGATGCAGACAACATTTCCCATGGTCAAAAGCAGCTTTTGACAATTGCAAGAACAATCCTTTCAAACAAGCAGATACTGATTCTTGATGAGGCCACTTCATCAGTCGATACAAGAACCGAAAAGCTAATTCAAAAAGCCATGGACAGACTAATGAAAGACAGGACCAGCTTCATCATAGCCCATAGGCTTTCAACCGTCAGGGATGCAGATAAAATAATCGTAATTGATGATGGACGCATTATTGAGCAAGGCACTCATGAGGAACTGCTGGAACAGAAAGGATACTATTACAATACCCTGAACAGTCAGAATAGAAGGGTTTCATATGAATAAAAAAATCAGTTGTTCTATGAATACTTCAGGAATGGGTAAAATTAATGATTAGCAAATAAAAATAGAAAAACCTGTTGGAATTGCTTCCAACCGGCGAACAGGAGTCATTTATATTTTTGCCACAATTCAGTTTGAAGAACGCTTTTTTTGCTGACTTCTTCCAATTTTAAAAATAACTTCCAAGGCATTGACAAGTGCATGTATTCATTTGGGATGAAGTGTTTTGTTTTTCTTTTGCCTGCAAAGTCAATTGGACTTAAAATCGGCTTTGGATCATCGCTTTCAGCTTGCTTGAATGTAAAGCTACCGATTGCCTGACATGATGATGCCTGTGGAGTTAAAAGATATGCTCCTTCTGTCCTGAATGATGTATTGATTTGGATTAGTGCAGTCAATTCAACAGGATTAACAGTAAAAATGACAGATTGTGGAATTTCACCTTCTTTCAAATCTTCAAGGCCTTTGAATATAACATAATCCTCAGTATCATAAATCGGGCGGTTTTTGATATTTTCTTTGGCGGTTTCAAAGTCAGTGAATATCCTTTCTCCTTCCCTGAACATTTCAGCAGTGTGCTTTTTCATGTAGCCTAATCTGGTTTCGTATTCCTCACGGTCGGGTGCGGATTCAACGCCGCAGGACAGGAATGTTGCCTGAAAATCAAGTGCATCCTCATCCTTAAATCCATCTCCCCAGCCAAAACCTGTAGCAAGCCCTCCGCAGGTAATGTTTTCACGGCCAAAGCAGCTGACTTTTCTTTTGGCTATTGTCTGTGCAATAAAACTCATTACACATCCGCCCTTTCCTTCTTTAGGTCCTATTGCATCTTCCGGTTTGGTGTTACTTTTAATCAGTACAATCGGTGGAAATCTGAAATCCATTTCTGTTACTATGTTGCTTTGCATATTAACTACCTCTGATAACAGATTTGTAGTTTAGAATTAATATTGATTTTGAAAAAGTTCCGGATTGTTAGGAATTTATTACATGATTCTTTCTTAATTTTGAAATTTCGAACGATTGAACAATTTTTAGATTATCATCTTATATCATTGTATATTTTTTACAGATTATTTTATATCTTTAAATCTACTAAAAGATTTCAAAAAACTACAACATTTATATACTACTTCTGCAAATTTAAGATAGGAATTCAAAAGAGGTGATAAAAATGCGTAAGATTACTATACTAGTATTAGCGTTAATCCTTGTTGGCATGCTGATCCCAGCAGGATTTTCAACTGATTCCAATGTTGTAATAACTTATGGTGAAACAACCTATGCAAATTCTGACTACAAATCTTTTGTTGACAATTTCTTTGTCAACCAGGCAAACGTTGATGTAAATAATGTTGGTGTAAAAACAATTACAGCAGATCAAGTAAATCAAATATCAGGTGGAATTACAGGAAAATATTACAATTCAAATCAAATATTGTCCTCAGCACTTGTAGATTTGAATGATAATGCTGATTTGAAAGTGAGCGTTGACAAATCAAAGATTACTACAATAACCGGTGACATGTACATTTCAGCTTTGAAATCAGCCGGAATTACCAAAGGTCACGTTTATGTAACAAGTCCTGTCCAAGCGACAGGTGAATCTGCCCTTGCAGGCATAATGAACTCTTATGAAGAAGTAACTGATGTTGAAATTCCAGACAGCGTAAAAGAGGCTGCAAGCGATGAAATATATACTGAAGCAGAAATAGTTGACAATTCAGACGTAAGCCCTGAAGAGCTATCTCAATTGGTGGATGAGGTAAAAGAGCAAGTTTCAAGTGATAACATTACAGATCACGACACAATCGTCAATATCATCAACAACTATGTTGAAAACAACAACATCAATATAACAAACTATGATATTGAAAACCTTGCCGATACAATTGAACAAGTGCAAAACGTTCAAGGGGATGTGAACTACTACAAAAATCAAGTAAGCGACATTCTAGGAGATACTTCAGCTAGCGGCTTTTCTCTTGACGGAATATTCGATTGGATTAAATCCTTTTTAAGTGGGATTTAAATCCCCTTTCTTTTTTTTATTTTAATTAGTTATTTAACACAAACTTTTTATTAATTTACTAATAAATTAATAACAAGGAGGTTTTCAATGACTAATCTAAGACATTGTCCTAATTGTGGAAGTGAACTTGATAGTGATAATGAATTTTGTAGCGAATGCGGTTATGATTTGCGAAATAATGTTTCATTTGAGCAAAAAAATACTCCGCTCGGATTTTTCGATAATCTAACACAGAAAACAAGCTTTCCAATTATTGTATTCTCATTTATAATCTTTGGAATATTCTTGTTCGTTGGTTCAATAATATGGGCTTCAGTAATGGCTAATGGTTCAATAGACTTTTTGACATATCTCCTATTGACAATAGCATTTTCAGTATTCTTTGCTGGTGTGTTTGTAGGATACTTCGGTTGCAAAGATCAATCATATGTGCTTCCTAATTTTTTAGTGCACATGGCAAGCATATACTCTGTTGTTTTATGCATAATAGGTTTTATATTCACATTCTTAATGGGAATTATAGGTATGTTAAGTTCAGTTTTGCCATTTGGTGATTCCAGTTCTTCTTATACTGGTGCATCCCAATCAACTGCTTCAAGTTATACTCCATCAATTGATTTAAGCGGATATCTTAAGATATTTATATTAATTCTATTAATTCCTGTTGCATCTTATTTAGGAATTTATCTGGGATATTTTTTAAAGAAAAATATCTAATTTTTTTCTTTTTTTGATTAATTTACAAAAATTAACCATTTAGTATATATACTATTTAAAAACATACATTAAATCATTAATAGATTCAATTAAATTAAACGCAGGTTTGATAATATGGTTAGATTTTCACAGACTCTTGGAGATGGGCAATCAAAAAACAGAGAAAAACCGTACGAACAACTCAAGGACAATCCTTATCGTATAAGTGAACAAAAACCTCCTCGTGTAGTTCAGATGGCAAGAGATGACAGATTCTATTCTCAACCTCCAAGGCAAGTTTACCAGCAAAAACCAATCTATCCTGAAGATAATTTCTACAGGCAGCCTCCAATGGAGGAACCAACAGAAATTGTCTTTGAAAAACCAATGATTGAAAGAGAATCTATCCAACCTGACTTATCAAAACCAGAATTAGAATTCCCTGCTGACCAGAACATCCAGTTCGGTGTTGAATATGCTCCAAATTCAAAACCTCCTGTAATCGGTAAGAACTACACCATCAGATCAAACTCAATTATCTATAATGATGTAGTCATTGGAGACAATTTCAGAACCGGGCACAATGTTGTCATAAGAGAAAATACCAACATCGGTGATGATGTTTTAATAGGCACCAATACCGTTATCGAAGGGGATGTAATCATCGGAAATGATGTCAGCATCCAGTCTAACGTATATATTCCAACCAATTCTGTAATTGAAGATAATGTATTTATCGGACCTTGTGCTTGTTTTACAAATGACAAATATCCTGTAAGGATCAATTATGAACTTCAAGGACCTAGGATAAGGCGTGGAGCTTCCATTGGAGGTAACACAACATTCCTGTCCAATGTTGAAATTGGAGAGGGTTCCATCGTTGCTGCCGGAGCTATTGTAATACATTCAGTTCCGCCATTTTATTTGGCTATCGGAACACCTGCACGTATCAAGCCGCTTCCGGATCATTTGAAAGTTCCTAACAGATTCTAATTTCTAAGGAGATTATATTATGGCTTTATATAAATGTAAGATTTGTGGATACACTATCGATGAAGATAACTACGAAGAAGGCTTGAATATTCCAAATGGAACCAAATTCGATGAGTTGCCATCTTCCTTCAAATGCCCTAAATGCCGTATGCCTAAGGCAATGTTTGAAAAATTAGAATAATTTTATATATTACAAAAACGTAAAATAATATTAATTAAATTATATAATTTAATACAACTTTTAAAGGAGATTGTTAAACATGGCAAAATTCAAATGTAAACTTTGCGGATACACAACTGAAGAATTTGAAGAATTACCTGAAGACTTTAAATGTCCTATGTGCGGCGCAACCGCTGACATGTTCGAAAAAGTGGAATAGGTGCTTTAAATGGCTTATGTCTGTAAAGTATGCGGATACGTTCTAGAAGAAGACGAATTACCAGAAGATTTCACATGCCCTGTTTGCGGCGTACCTGCTGCAAACTTTGAAGAAGCATAATCTTCTTCTTTTTTTTAATTTTTTTCCAAAAACTGTTTATTTTTAAAACCAACACTGATTTTTCCGGAGTATTTTTCAAATATTTTTAAAATATCCCTACCGTCTTTTGATACAATGTCATAGCTGACCTTATCGGTGTATTGCTTGTCAATGACTTCCAGATTGTTGTTTCTGACTTCCCCGTCAGCAATTTTGATTTCAGAGTATTCAAAGATGATTTCATAAACGTCATATTCTTCAATTTCAAGTATTTCAGCTTCACCGATAGCTTCCATAACTGATTTTGAATATGCCCTTACAAGGCCTCCGGCCCCAAGTTTGATTCCTCCGAAGTATCTTGTAACGACTGCGGTGACATTGTGAAGTTCGTTTTTCCTCAAGACGTTTATCATGGGTTTGCCTGCAGTTCCGCCAGGTTCGCCGTCATCGTCAAAGCCTTCCCCATCACTTACGATATATGCGGTACAGTTATGTGTTGCATCAGAGTACTGTTCATTTATTTTTCTAATTATCTCTTTTGATTCCGCTTTTGTGCTGGTTGGAAATAAGGAACAGATAAACTGAGATTTTTTGACATTTATTTCGCTTTGAGTTGCTTTTTTAATAGTTTTCATTGTATCAATATCTTTTTATATTAGTGTAGACATATTAATGTTAATTAATTTTATAAGGTGGTAAATTTGTCAAGTAGATCCGCTACAGTTTTAGTAATTTTCATAGTGGCAATAATTGCTTTCTGTTTGGCATGCGTTTTTGCATCCATGACAGGTCCAATATCAATTTTACCTAATGAAAGCGATAGTGGGGGAATTTTAGATAATCTTTCAGCCATTACTGATGGGACTGGAGACAGTGGGGAAAGCTATGGTAATCAGTATTCCGATGATTACAACCAGTATAACCAAGATTATTCATCTTCCGATGATTCTGATGTGGAAACTACAACAGATTCATCATCAGACACTAGTGATTCTGGAAGCCAAAGTTCTTCTTCTGATTCAGGTTCTAGCTCTTCATCAGAGAGTTCCGATGTAGAAACATATACTGAGACCACTACTTCTACTTCAAGTAATTCTTATTCATATGTTGAAACTACAACCGATGAATATTAAATTTTTATTTTTTAAAAGTCCAATAGCTTTTCGACATCAAGTATTACGGAGTTGATTGCTAAAGTAAACAGTCTTTCTCCGTATTCTTCATCCACATAAACGCCGTTTTCTTCAACGTCTATTGCACCTTCTTCAATGTTAGGGTCATCCAGACGGGCTTGCTTAAATCCATATAGGCCAACCTCTTCATATTCTCTAACGTTGGCTTGGTTTTCAACTTCGTTTTCGTCAATGATGCCTAAAACCTTAGCCATTGACAGCTCGCCGCTTCCGCCATGAGGACCTTCTGATGTGATTACCTTATTGTTGAATACGATGGCCAATTCGGTTTTGTCTTCAATTTCCCACAATTCTGTAACGAGAGGAATGTTTCCTCCATGAGCATTAACAATAACAACTTTTTCTATATCCAAGAATTCTTTAGCGGAATTGAGAGTATTGATCACGTTATCCTTTAAAACATCAAGGGAAACGTGCACTCCATGGTCAATAGTGTCCAGTTCGTAAGCTGGAAAGATTATTCCTAAAAATTTGGCTCCGGTTTTAAGAGATGCGTTAAATGCAATATATGCTGCAATTTTGGCGTCAGTGTCAATTGGAAGTGCAGGACCGTGGTTTTCCAAGTGTGATCCGAGAGCTATTATGCCGATTTTGTGAACGCCAGGGTCTCTGATTTTACCTGCTCTGTATCTTAATTCAGCCATATAATCACCTTATAGTTCGAAGTTCCAGATATCGTCACCGACATAGTGTTTTGTTGATACTGCCTTTCCGGAGTCATTTTCAACCATTTCTTCACCGCTGATTAGGCTTACTCCAATAGCAAGCGGTTTTCCATGAGTTTCATCTATGATTAGGACAATGTCTCCAGGCTCTACGCCTTCGCTTGCAGCTACGATTCCGGGACTCATTATGTCAGCACCGTTGCTTACGAATCTGATAGCTCCCATGTCTACTGTCACTGTTTTTGCATCGATTTCATTGGCAAGTGCCGCTTTGAGTGTTGGGAATGGCTTTTCATCAATCAATATGATGTATGGTTCGCCGTCCACCAGAATAAATGAATTAGGTTCTGCCTCAAGAATTTCTATATTTTTCTTTCCTTGAAGTAAATTGCCGTATTCACCTAATTCCTCTTTGATTTCTTTTATTTTCTTTTTTTTCAGGAAATTTCTTTTTTTAACTTTTATTGCCATGTTAATACCAGATATATTTTAATGATTAATATTTTATTTTATGAATAAATAAATCTATTTATTTATTAATTTAATTTTTCTTGCAGAATATTCATCGTTTCTCGAAAATACATATCTGCAGTCAATATTCTCGCCAAAATCCGCTATTATTATGGGAGGATCTTTTTTTGCATATTTAATCATTGCGCTTGCATTGTTGTCACTTAATTGCCTGATTGAAAAATCAATGATTTCAAGTTCTTCTGCACTGAATTTGAGTGTCGGAATTATGGTTGGGTAGTATTTGTGGATTGTTCTGTGATAATAAGGTTCTTTTCTTAAGAAGAGCTGTTTATTGGCTATTAATTCTTCTGTAATCTCCCTAAAATGTTTTGGCTCTATTCCCCTTTTTGATTTGATATATGTCTCTTTTGTAAGCAGCTGCCCGTAAAGTTCATAGTAATTAAAATCAATGAAGTACAATAAGCTGCAAAGGACAGTTTTTCCAAAATGCCGTTTATCGTAGGATTGGGATAATATGTACAGAATCAGGTCAATATATTTGTCTCGATTGAATTTCATGGTCGTGCCTGTGATGGTTGGGTGTGTATACTTTTGGTTATTTTGAGTTATAATTGAAGTGCGAGAGCATTTGAAAAATAATTTAAATAGTAGCAGTGTTAATAATTAGTATTGTTGTTATTTTTTCATTCTTTTTGCTTAAAATAAAGTAACATTTATATAGTAGGTTAGTTATAATTAATAGTATTAGTTTTAATTAGGTTTTGTCTTATCTTAACTTGATTATATTATGTCTAATAATGAGTGCTTTACTCTATTCATATTAAAAAACTAAAATTTATGATAATATAAGGTGATATAATGAGCGGACAAAATGTTCAAAGGCCACTTGACGCATTAGGAAAATCAGTAGACTCTCCAGTTTTAATCAAACTCAAAGGAGATCGTGAATTTAGAGGTATACTTAAGAGCTTCGATTTACACATGAACTTAGTTCTTAACGATGCAGAAGAGTTACAAGACGGAGAAGTCACTAGAAGACTCGGTGTTGTTCTCATTAGAGGAGACAATATTGTTTATATCTCACCATAAATATTATTTCATAATTATTAGAGATTATATTCTTAGGACAATTAAGGAGGTGTATCAATGTCAAAGGGAACTCCATCAATGGGTAAAAAGAATAAAAAGACCCATATCAGATGTAGAAGATGTGGTAGAAACACTTACCATATTCGTAAAAAAGTCTGTGCTTCCTGTGGATTTGGTAAATCTAAAAAATTAAGGAGATACAGCTGGCAAAATAAAAAACCAACTACTAGGCAAAGACTAGTATAGGCTGGTTTATTTTATGAAGATTATTTAATTAATCTTCTTCAAACTACTTTTTTTCACAAACTTCAAGATAATAATTTAACGGCTTTTTTTAGATAAGTATTTTAACAATCATGGTTATACTAGATTTAGTTATTAATTAAAAGAGGGGTTTATATGACTGATTTAGCTGACATCGCTCGTGAATATGATGTGGATTTGGAAAACTGTGTCGTTTTTGTAAGAGGAAATGATGACATATTGGCTGTTGACATCACTAATGCTGGAATCCGGCAGAGAAGTGACGATACAATGGGTTTTACATTTTCAATACCTCCAAAACAGGCATTGGCACTTGAGGAATATTTCAATAAATTCACAACCGGTGAAAAATTCTATTTTAATATTTCACAAACAGGCTATAGGCCGGTGTATTACAGGGGATTGTCCCCAATGACAAAAGAAGTAAGCAAGGAATATGAACCGAAGTTCAATATTACCCTGTTTGCACAAAAAGCTATTGTGGAGCCTGAAGATTCCTACTTTGCACCAACATGTGCGTGCTGTGAGTTTTGCCACATTGGATAGTGATTGAATGTTCGATTCTCAATTTTCAAATTATATTACAATAACCCGTAAAAAGACAAACGAGTCCATAAGATTGGATCAAAGAATGGTTAAAATAAGGGAAAATGAAAATGGTCTGATGGCGGTAAGCTATGTTGCGCCGGTTTTTGAAATAATGGATTTAGAGGTTTTTTTCGAGGAAGTGATTTCTTCTGAAAAATTCAATATGGATATCGGTGGAACTGGTGATTTTACTGTAAGCTTTAGAGGAATAGTGGATGGTAAGGGGAAAAGTCTCCCTCAAAACCTGGACCACAAGATTATTCTTCTTCAGGAGCCAACTTGCTTGGATTCAAGAGAGAATGTTCAGATTACCGGATTTTCGAAATTCAGACCAAGAAAACTGAATCAATGATTAATCATTTTTCTTAAAGTTCATCTTCAACTGCTTCCCATAAATCAACTGCCCAGCCTTGGGCTCCGTCAATTACCATATCCAGCAATCTTACTTTACCGTCTCTAAATCGGAACAGTCTGTAGTCTTGCTGTGGCTTTTTGGCGCTGCCTTCCTTATTGCAGTCGAGATAGATTCCTTCATCATAGTTTTCTTCAAAGTTTCCTGCATGAACAAAATCTCCAACAAGGGAGTACCCGTTTTTAACGCTTTTGTCCAGTTTCACTACTGTTTTTAGCCATCCGCCTTGTGCTCTGAATTTTATGTCTGGATCGATTTTTGTTATTTCTTCTTGCCAATTTATAATCATATTACCAAATCCTTTTTAGTTTTAGTTTGATTGAAGCAGTTTATAAACAAAAGGCGAGAGAGCATTTGAAAAGAAATATATAACAATAGTTATATACATGGAGATATAATTAGTTATATATAAGTAAAATTCCAAAAGTAATAATATATTATTTAATCTATCTCGGGCTTTACTTATGAATTTATTTGAAAAATTTAATATAAAAACTGAAAACGAACATTTATATGAAATAGCATTTACACATGGTTCCTATTCAACTTATGAGGACTTGGATTACAATTACGAAAGATTGGAGTTTTTAGGCGACTCAGTTTTAAGTGTGATTGTATCTGAATATTTATATGAAAAATATCCTCATTATGAAGAAGGTAAATTAACAAAATTAAGGGCGAATTATGTTTGCCAATCTGCATTAATTTATTATTCTCATGAATTGGGACTTCAAGAATATCTTAGGGTAGCGGCTGATGAATCGAATCTGACTAAAAATGAAATATTGTCAATTACGGCAGATATTTTTGAGTCATTCCTAGGTGCAATATTCCTGGATCAGGGAATGGATTTTGCAAAAGATTTTGTATCTAAAATAATTTTTAAATACATTGATGAAAATAAGATATTCTTTGCAGATTATAAATCCGCAATGAAGGAATATGGCGATGCAAAAGAATTGGATATTTCATATGAAGTTTTGGAAGAATACGGCGTGCCACATGATAAGACATTCATCATATCTATTCTGATTGATGGTGTGGAAATGGGCATTGGAAAAGGAAAGAATAAAAAAGAAGCAGAACAAGCAGCTGCTAAAGTGGCTATGGAAAAACTAAATATTAAGGTGTTTTAAATGAATAAAGAATCTGTAGGTATTGTTGAAACCAAATCTCTTAATATCTCAGAACAGATTGTGTTAGATAGTGGACAGACTCTTGAGGGGGTCACTGTCGCTTATGAAACTTATGGAGAACTCAACAAAGAGAAATCAAATGCCATTTTAGTCTGTCATGCTTTAACTGGTGATGCTCATGCGGCAGGATGGCATGAAGGAGATAAGAAACCCGGATGGTGGGAGATAGTAATTGGTCCGGGCAAAGCACTTGACACTGAGAGATATTTCATAATTTGTTCTAATGTATTAGGGGGTTGTAAAGGAACAACCGGACCTAGTTCCATTAATCCGAAAACAGACAAGGAATATGGTCTTGATTTTCCGGTAATTACAATTAGCGACATGGTTAAGGTTCAAAAGAAGTTGGTTGAATACTTTGAAATCAGCCAATTATATGCTGTCATTGGAGGATCAATGGGTGGAATGCAGGTTCTTGAATGGATGGTATCATACCCTAAAATGATGAAAAAGGCAATTCCAATAGCAACTGCTGCAATGTCTTATCCTCAACAGATTGCATTTAATGCAGTCGGTCGCCAATCAATCTTTTCAGATCCTAATTGGAATGGGGGAAATTATTATGAAACCGGTAAAATTCCAAGAAATGGATTGTCCTTAGCCCGTATGATTGCCCACATTACTTATCTAAGCGATGAATCAATGGACATTAAATTTGGACGTGGTCTTCAGGATAAGGATGAAATCAGTTATGATTTTACATTGGACTTCCAAGTTGAAAGTTACCTAAAGCATCAAGGAGAAACATTTGTAAAACGTTTTGATGCTAACAGTTATTTATACATTACAAAGGCTGTAGATTTATTTGATTTATCAGTTAATGGCTCTTTAATTGATGGTTTAAAGGATGTGGAGGCTAAAATTGAAGTGATATCTGTGGATTCAGATTGGTTATATCCAACAGAACAAAGTACCGAGATTGTCACAGCTCTTAACGCTAACGATGTTGAAGTGTCATTTTCAGAGATAAAATCCAATTATGGTCATGATGCATTTCTTCTTGAAAAAGGCCAGCTTAATTACATTTTTGCTAACTTCCTGTCTGATAATGTTGTTGAAGACTTGATGATGGAAGAAATAGCTACAATTAAAGAAACTGCTGATGTTACTGAAGCAGCAAAACTAATGTTGGATAAGCATGTAACTCATATTCCAGTTGTAACAGATGATTATAAGCTAATTGGAATTGTTACAAGTTGGGATTTATCAAAATCAATTGCTACTGGTTCTAATCAGCTAAAAGACATAATGACAAAAACAGTTAAATATTGTCATGCCGATGATCCGATTGATGAGATTGCCCGTAAAATGCGTAAATCTGATATATCATGTCTTCCGGTTGTTGATGAAGACATGAAAGTCCTTGGTCTTATTACAACAGACCAAATAAGTAATTTACTCAGTTAAATTACTTCTCTTTTTTAATTTTTGGAGTCGTTACTATTTCTCGTAAATCTAAGTTCATTGAAGGTGCTAAAAAGGGTATTCCGATTACTTTCGGTTATGTTCCGATGGGAATTGGGTATGCCGCAATTGCAATAAAAGCAGGAATGACTCCACTTCAGACAATTTCAATGTCCTTTTTAGTTTATGCTGGAGCAGGACAAATTATTGCGGCATCAATGGTGTTAAGTGGTGCAACTGCAATGGCAATTATTTTAACTAATTTTGTTGTTAATTTAAGGTATTTTGTAATGTCAACATGTGTTTTAAATCAGATTGAAGATTCAAATACTCCTTTAAATATATTGGCGGCTCATGTTACTGTTGATGAATCATTTGCAATGTTTTCACTTTCAGAAGAATCATCAATTTGGATATATCTTGGAATTGCAATAACTGCATGGTTGAGTTGGTGTTTAGGAGCGGGAATCGGCGTGTTTTTACTGGACCTGCTTCCGGTTATTGTAACAAATAGCTTTAACATTTCTCTTTATGCGTTATTTGTAGCTATTTTAACACCCGCAATTAAGGAAAACAAACAGATTGCTCTTCTAGTTTTGATAACTGCTATTTTAAATATTGTTTTAGGACAATTCTTGGGAAATTGGTCTTTAATAGCATCAACTCTTATTGGTGCCTTGATTGGAATGTATCTTGTTGATGATGAATATGTGCTTGCAGGTGATGCCTAATGGATTATGTCAATATGGTGATTTTAGGCTGTGCAATTGTAACTTTTGTCCCTAGATTAATCCCTGCATTATTCATTGATAAGTTAAATTTCAGTCCTAAATTTGAAAAATTCTTGAATTTGATTCCATACACAGCTCTTGCAGCTTTAATATGTCCTGGCGTTTTAACGGTGGATGGTCAATTATGGTATATTGGTTTAATTGGAGCTATTGTAGCCGCAGGTCTTGCTTGGAAAAAAGTGCCTATGGGCGCTATTGTAATTATAACAGTTATTGTTTTGATTAGTGTTTATTCAGTTGTTCCGTTTTTTTAAAATTAGTGTTTTAGCCCAAGCAGACATTGGAGGAAAAAAGGGTTGATAATTGCATGAGTATAATTTTTCTCTGCTTGGAACTATTTTTTGTAACACAAACTGTTATAGTTATGTTACATATGTTAAAGATGTCTTACCTAATATATAAATGTTTCGTTTTTTATTTTTTCATTAAAAAAGCAATTATATCTTTTTATATTTTATCTAACAATTAAATTATCATTATAATTAATATTCAAATATTAAAATAAGTTGTTAAATATAAATTAATCATTAAAAATCTTTATTTTGTTATTTAAACTAATTTAATCAAATTTATTTATTACCGTAAAGTTTATATACTATGTAATGTAACATTAACATAAGTAATTAGATTTTAACATAATTACTTCAGTACTTAAATAATTTTGCAAAATTCAACATTATTTATGGGGATATTATGAGAACCATGATTAAATATTTAAGACAAGAGCTCAAAATGAGCCAAAAAGAACTTGGGGATAAGGTTGGAGTTACCCGTCAAACCATTAATGCGCTGGAAAATGGTAGGTATAACCCATCTTTATTTTTAGCATATGAAATAACCCAAGTCTTCAATAAAATGTTGTTCAAAGGTGATCGGGAAAAATATTTCGTTATGGAAGAAATATTCATCTTTGATGATGATTACTATTAGGAGTTAAAAAAATGATTTTGGATATATATAAAGATGCACTAGAATATTCAGCTAAAGACTGGAAAACATTAGTGATATTAGGTGTAATTTGCCTATTTAGTTTTTTATTGTTGCCTGTGTTCTTACTTACAGGTTATAATTACAGAGTTATCAATACAGCGGTTCACGGAATTATCAATGGAAGGGATCCATTGCCTGATTTCGAAGACCTCATTGACATGTTTGTGGATGGAGTAAAGGTTGTGATAGTCCAATTCGCATACGTTATCGTTCCGGTATTGGTATTTTTAATATTTGCAATCATTGCAAGTGCCGTTGAAGGGGTTGCATCCACTGCCATAATGATTATCGGATGCTTAATAACTTTTGCACTGCTTATAGTTGCATGCTTGATGGAGCAAATGGCAATCTGTCATATGGCACACAATGACGGTTCATTTTCCAAAGCGTTTGCATTAAGGGAAATCAAAGAGGCAATAGATGAAATCGGTTGGTTTAACTGCATTGCAACTTATTTGGGCCTAATTATAATAACATTGGTCATATCAGTTGTTGTAACTGCAATCATCTATGCAATATTTACTGTATTCGGCATTTCTGGATTTGCCTTAGGCGTTGATGCAAGTGGTGTATTTGCTTTAGGAATATTGATTAATTCATTAGTAACAATGTTCATTGTAGGACCTTACTTAAGCATATTCAATGCAAGATCCATTGGACTGTTATACTCAATGCAACTATAAGGTGATTATATGGCAAGCATAACTGATTGTGTCGTTGAAGGATTGAAATATCCTTTCAATGACCTTAAAAAGCTTTTAGGATTCGGTGTTCTATTTGCATTATTAAGTGCATTGTCAACATTTATCAGTGTCAAATCATTTGACATTTTCAGGACTACCGTGCACACGGTCGAACAATATAATATTACAGCGTCACATCTGTCATTTGCACAATTGCCTGCCGGTGATATTAATCTTGTAGCCGGTTTGACTATTGTTAGCTTTATTATCTCATTGTTTATATTTGGATATCAATATGATATCGTAAAATTCTCAATCGATAAAAAAGAAGATCTTCCGGGATTCAGTGACATATTAGGATTGTTTATCAAAGGAATCAAATATTTCCTTGTAATTGTGGCATATAATATCATTCCTGTCATTGTATTGGTAGGTGGAATATCATTGGTGGGCGATTCATCAGTATTGCCTATTGTTGTCCTGATTTCAGTATTCTTATTCATAATTGCATATTTCCTCCTGGTTATGGCATTAAACAATATGGTCGCACACGACAGCATTAAAAAAGCATTTGACATGCATGAAATCATCGGCAATATCTCTAATCTTGGATGGGGAAAATACATAGGCATAATCATCTTTACACTCATCGTATACATGATTATTATGGTCGCCGTAAGCTTCGTATTAAGCTTTGTAAGTGCAATATTTGCTGCAACAATATCCAATCAGGCTTTAATCATAGCATATTTCATTGCAATAATCGAAGGATTGTTCATAGACTCTTATGGAGCAATATTCTACAATAGGGTCTGCGGATCAATATACCGGGAATCAATAAAATAATTAAATTAATAGGGGTGTTATTTTGAATTCAAAAATATTAGGCATTCTTTTAGCTTTATTGGCTATCACTATGGTAATTTCAACTGCAAGTGCAGTTGATTTGGTGAAGGGCATTGATAACGATAATTTTGGAATTGACGTTATTCCAGGCGCAAATTTCGATGAAAGTGTAAATATCGCACTTGGCGATATGGATTTGGCAATTTTTGAAAATTCAGGAAACAATTCCGGCGATGTGGATTCCATAATTTACTTTAAGGATTCTTCAGCTAACAAAAACGAGATAGATGGATTCATTGAAGATTTGGAAAGAGACGGGAAAAAAGTTGAGGAAACTGACAAATATGTAGTATTAGAAAATAATCAAAATTTCGTTGATTTTGATTTTGCAAATGATCTTGACAGCTTCTTTAACATGGTCGATGATTTCTTTTCATCTGATAAAGATCTAAATCTTTCTGCAGATGGAAATTCAGTTTCATTATCTGATAAGGGTTTGGAAGTTTCTGATGCAGATGGTGAAAACGTATCCATCACCACTGAGGGAGTAAGCGTTTCAAGCGGTAATTCCTCAGGCAATGAAACTGTCAATGTTTCCAATGATGTTGATGTGAATTCAGAAATTGAAAATTCTGATTATTCAATCTATTTGAAAAATCAGGATAATGACAAAGTTATTGTCATATCTGGAAACAATTTGGAATTGCTGAAGGTAATGGCCGAAACAGTGTCTTTTAATTAGAATAAAACTTTTTATTCTAATTTATATTTTTTAATTTTTTAGGAGGTTTTTTATCATGGCAGACTACGTCATCGAAACAAACAACTTGTCAAAAATATATTCCAAAAATAAGGTTGTGGATTCTGTAAACATGCATGTTGAAAAGGGAAAAATCTATGGTCTTTTGGGAAAGAATGGGGCTGGCAAGACCACTACAATGTGCATGCTTCTAAATCTTGTGTATCCGAGCAGCGGTGAAGTACTTCTTTTTGGAAAAGATCCAAGAGAACACTCAAATGAAGTATATTCCAATGTGGGTTCCATCATTGAAACTCCAGGGTTTTATGAGAACCTGACTGCATATGAAAATTTAAAGATTATCTCCAAACTAAGGGGAAATTACAATCCAGTCAATATAAGATTGGTTTTGGAAATGGTCAATCTTGAAAATGCAAAATCAAAGAAATATAAGGAATTTTCATTAGGAATGAAGCAGCGTCTGGGAATTGCAGCAGCCATTATGCACAATCCTGAATTGCTGATTTTGGATGAGCCCATCAACGGCCTTGATCCTTTTGGAATAAAGGAAATCAGAACATTGCTTAAAAGATTATCCCATGAATTTGGAATAACCATCTTGATTTCAAGCCATATTCTAAGCGAAATAGAAAATATTGCAGATGTCATCGGATTTATGGATAACGGCGTTCTAATTGATGAAATGACAAGGGAAGATTTGAACAATAAACTGAATAAGTTTGTAGAATTTGAAGTGTCAGATGTTGATTTGGCCTGCAGGATTCTTGGAAAATTGGAACTTAAGGAAAATTCTGGTTTTACAAAAGATGGAAATATTATTCGTTTGTATTCTAATTTAGAGTTAAGGGATAAGTTCAATGCATTGTTTGTCAATGCGGGAATTGATGTGAAAAAGGTCAACTTATGCGAAGAGAATTTAGAGGACTTTTTTACACGAATTATAGATAATACTTAAGGTGATTTAATGTTAACTTTTCTTCAGATGGAATTTTTAAAGCTCAAAAGATCAAATATC
>NZ_JBGUWC010000106.1:0-14264 GCF_045220775.1 Methanobrevibacter sp. | reverse complement strand
TGTAAACGATGCCAAATACCAATCTGAAACTGTAAATAACACTGTAACAGTCAATGCTGACGGTTTAAGCATTACTTCCAGTGATGTAAACATGACCTACAAAGACGGTACCGCTTATGAAGTTCAATTAGTGAACTCCGATGGTGATGCAGTTGCTTTATCCGGTCAAATAATTAAAATCACTGCTAACGGCATTGTTTATAACAAGAAAACAGATGCAAACGGTATTGCAAAACTAACAATCAACTATATGCCTGGAACATACCAATTAAAAGCAGAATACAACGGCATTGAAATAGCAAACAACGTAACAGTAAACAATGCATAAAATAAAACAAAAATATTTCAAAATAGGGGTTTATTAAAAAATAAACCCTCACTTCTTTATTTTTTAAATTAATCCTTTTTTTTTATTAATGCAATTATATTTTAGTTTTTTTCAATGAAAACTTTATAAAGCATTTTTAACAAATAATTATTATAATCTTTAAATCGATTATTATTTAGAATCGTTTAGAGTATAATCGCTTCAAGGGAGGTGGTAAGTTTAAGACTAGTCCTAAATTAATATTGGGATTAATGGTTATAATCTGTATAATATGCATTTCTTCCGTTTCAGCTGAAGAAATTGACACTAATAGTTCACTTGAAATTTCAAATCAAGTTCAAATGGAATCTGATCAATCTATAGATGACTCTGTTTTAGAAGCAGCTGCAGATGATGAAGAAGTTCCAGATGTGCCAGACTTAATATTTAATGATACAATATACATTGATTATCAAAATATAGATGATTATTTTGAAGAGGGTGTTTTACAATCCAAATATTCAAATAAGACATTTGTATTTTCACAAGATTTTGAAAATTTAGGAAAATTAAATATTAGTGCGGAAAATGTAACTATTAGAGGCATAGGATTCACATTAAAAAACACTGTATTTGAATTGGATGCAGATAACATTACTTTACAAGATTTAAATATTGATTTAGATAGTGAGTTTGCAGATAATGAGGGTGCAGGTGTATTAGTTTATTCAGATTATGCAAATCTAATCAATCTTAATATTAATTATGCCGTTCCTACTAATGTGGAGGCATATGGTGTTTATGCTGAGGGATCTTCCAATAATCCAATTAGGAATTTTAGGTTACTCAACTCTACTATTAACTTTGAAGGACATAATGATGAAGCAAATGTTTATAATTGTGCAGTTAAATTACTCAATTGTAAGGATTCTGTTGTTGAAAATAACACTATTTGTTCGGAATTGCCTCTTAGAGATATTATATTCGGACCTAATGGTGCAGAATTAGCTTCTGATTTAGTCTTAACAGTCGGTATTGAAAAATGTGATAATTTATCTTTCATAGGCAATACGCTTGTTTCAGAGGTAAATAAAAGACCCGATTATCGTTATCCTTCCCTTGACTGTATGCTGATTTCGAAATCGGGCAATTCGATTATCGCTAATAATTCAATCTTTATGAGTGATTTTGTAACAGAACTTGGAATTGACAATTACCTTTATGGATTAGATATTTACAATTTAGATAATCTGACTGTTATCAATAATGATATTTCAATTATAACACGTGGAGGTAAATTGGCTGCAGGTACTGCATATCCTATTCAGATTACAGGCCCTATTTCAAATGTTACTATAACTGAAAATGATTTATATTCATTTTCTAATGGGCCAAATATAGGAGTATATTCTCAGAATTTCTATGGGGAAACTTCTCTTTCGATTACCAATAATAAGATAAATGTGACTGGTTTAGCAGGCGCTCATGAATGGGCTTTAGTTGCAGGTATTGAATCACAGGACAGTCACTCAATAATTGTTAATAATACTATTGAAGTTCACAGCGTCGGTGCTGTTTCAATTGATGATAATCTATATGGAATTAGTTATCGTCAAAGCACATCCGGTGATCATCAATATGACATTCAAAACAATACAGTATTCAGTGATGGTTATTATTCAGTTAATTTATTGAGTTCTGTTGATTCAAATATTTTTAATAACTTGCTGGTTTCTTATAACCCTAATGCAGATTCAAGTAAAAGCGGTTTCAAATATGGGGATATTTCACAACATGAAAACATGGAGTTTTACAATAATAAAGTTATAAGCGCTTTTGATTATTTTGCGGCTCGTGAAAATATTATTGATAAAGGTTATGAGTTCAATTATAATCCTTTTAATAATAACGATGTTTCTAATAACATTGACGGCAGCAAGATATCAAGCAATGAAACTAATAAAAAATATTCCTATAATCCTTTAATTCCAGGATCTTCTGATAAATCAGGATTTAGTGATGGTGATCAATGGTGGACAAAGCCTGGTGCCGATGACAATTCCGGAGATAATAATGAAGATAACACTAATTCGCAAGGTTCCGGAGATAATGCTGGCGAAGCTTCAGGAAATTCAACCGGCCGCCAAATCTCTTTAAGAGAACTACTGCAAAGTTTTGTTAATTCAAATACTGATGATGGTAAAGTTAATACAACTTCTTACAATGGACATAAAACTGACATTGTTGCTAATAATTCTGATACAACTCCTTCAGCTGAAGGAAATGACGCTCTTGCAAGTCAATCTAAGTCTACAAAAAGTTTAGATGTTTCAAGTGCTGGAGATTCATCAAGTATCAGTAAGAAAGTTTATGAAATTGATGAGAAAAATGAGATAGATAAATTTATTCCGTCAGTATTTTTCATCATTCCTATATTGGTGTTATTATTTATTGGAATCAGACGCAAAAAATCAAATTTCGAATAATTAGTCAATTTGACTAATTTTTTTCTTTTCTTTTTTTAAGACTCATTTTTTATTTAAGATAACTATATATATCTTCTTTTTCAAAACTAATAATATCATTGACAAATGATTTATTATAAAATATAATTTATAAACAAGAGGTATTTACTTTGAAAATTAATAAATTAATCTTAATAATTTTCATTATTTTAGCAGTATTCTCATTATCAACAGTTAATGCAAGTAATATGAATGTTACTCAAGCTGATAACTTATCTTCAGATAATGGGCATTATGAAAGTGTTCTATCAGAAAATCCTACTGATGTTTATGTTGATTCTGTTGTGGGATATGACTCAAATAATGGGACATCACAATATTCATCAATAAAAACAATTTCTAAAGCGCTTATGATAGCTAATGATAATGATACAATCTATTTGGCTGATGGAGAATATAGCGGTTTAAAAAATACCCGACTGACTATTGACAAATCAGTAAATTTCATAGGTTCAAAAAATACTGTAATCAATGGTGAAGATAAGAATTATATTTTTAATATTTCTGATAATGTAAAAGTCACGTTTCAAAACATAAAATTTGTTAATGCATTCAAATCACCTTTATCATACTCAAATACATACACAGGTAAGGTTTACGGTGCCGTTTTAAGCATAAACGATGCAAATGTAATTGTGGATAATTGTTCATTTATCAATAGTAGATTGGATAGTGATTATGAAGATGTTTATGGCGGTGCAATTAGTAATTTTGGGGATTTGACTATTACAAATTCATATTTCGGAAATAACAATCCTGTTCCTTCTTCTCAATTCCTCTCCCATGGGGGTTGTATTTTTAATAAGGGTTCATTATCAATATCCGATACCGTAATGGATGGTTCTTCAAGTACAGACGGTGCCGGTGTTTACAATGAAGGAACTGTCAATATGAGAAATTGTATTATTTCGAATTCCTCTTCCAGAAACACTGGTAAAGGAGCAGCAATTTTCAATAATGGAAACTTTACGCTGTTTGATTCTATTATTGAGAACAATTATATTGATCAAACATCAGATATTGTTCGGGGATCTGTTTACAATAACGGCATGTTGACTGTTAGGGGGTCCATATTTAGATTTAACAATGCCAAATATGAATCAAACAGGAATTATAAAGGTTCTTCATCCATTTATAATAATGGGATTTTAAATTTGACTTATAATGCGTTTATAGATAATCTGGTCTTTAAAGGGATAACCGGCGACATTTACAATTCAGGCAAAATAATCTCTATAGACAATAACTGGTGGGGCTCTAATGATAATCCCGGTGATGACAGTTCAAGGGGAAGCATTAAAAGCTATTTAAATACATGGCTTATTTTTACTTTGACACCGGAGTATTCAATGTTGAATCTCAGCGAATCTGTTAATATTACAGCCTTATGGACAACTAATCTTAATGAAATGCCTCAAATCAATCTGTTTCCATTATTCAATACAACTTTTAAGACATCTTACGGTGAAACATCAACTGAAGAATTGCAAAATGGACGCTCTATTTTTGTCTTTGACCATAGTCAGAATAAAGGCCAATATACTGTCACTGCAAACATAGGGAAGTTTACACAAGAGGCAACTGTTGATGTAGGTAAAATATTAACTCAGCTTGATGTTGAAAGCAATAATAATATTGTTTATAATGAAACTCTTAAAGTGAATATAACCGTAAAGGATGTAAATAATCATACGGTCACCGGCAGAGTATCCGTAAAATATGGCAAAGATACATATAACCTTGATTTAATAAATGGAAAAGCCAATTTGGAAATTAATGATTTAAAACCGGGCAATTATACTTTAAAAGTGACTTATGATGGAAATGAGAATTATTTCAAATCATTTTACAATAAAACCATTACAATTGAAAAACAGTCTGTAAATCTCTCGTTAAACGTATCCGAAGTGAAAATAGGTCAAGCCGGTGAAGCTATTGTAACAGTACATACAAAAGGAGTTCAAGGCCAAGCAAGACTCTATGTCGATGGTGAGCTTATAAAAAATATTTATCTGTATAATGGAAATACTTCCATTCCTTTAAAAGGATTTGCTGACGGCTCATATAACATCACTGTTCAATTTGTGGAAACTGACAGGTATCTTTCAACCTGTGCAAGCGCTATTTTTAAAGTAAGCCTTTATGATTCTTCTATAAATATAACTGCAAATGATATTGGCGTAGGTGAAAATGCCACAATCACAATCACTGTTGACCCGGATGACTTAAGAGGGGAAGCAACTTTAGTTATCAATGGTTATAATGAAACTATTTATTTAAATAACATCACAACTAACATCACTTTATCTAATCTAAAGGCAGGAAAGTATAATGTTTCAGTATACTATGACGGCTATTCAAAATATTATCCCGCAAATGCTTCAACTTCATTCAGCGTTTTAAAAATGCAATCTGAATTGAATGTTACAGTTAACCAAAACGGAACAATTATTGTTAAAACTAATCCAAGTAATTGTACAGGTGTTGTCACTGTATTCATTAATTTTAACCAGTACAATGCTACTCTTGTAAATGGTGAAGCCAGAATCGATGTCGAGTTCGATAAGGGAACTAATTACATATTTATTAATTACGAAGGCGATGATTACTACTCAGATTCAAATTGGAATACGACAATGGGATCTGTCGACAAATTTGTTTTCATTGGCAGAAATTCGACAGGTTGGAATTATAATGATTTTGATTATGCAATTAGATTAACTGAAGAAAGCGGAGTTCCGCTTCCTAAGGAGATAGTTATCGTTGAGTTTGATGGAAATCAATATAAAATCACTACAAATGATAATGGTTTGGCTTATTTCACTTTAAATCTGCCTGCCGGCAAGTACAATATATCTGCCAGATATGGAAATGTAACCATTTACAATACCTTAACAGTTAGGGATATTGAATTTAACATAACTTCTGCCAATATAACCTATGAAGAAGTAGAAATCGTTGAAACCGCATTTGATAGCGGAATTAAAGGAAAAGTTACCTTTATCATTGATGGAATTTTAAATCAGACTGTTGATATTGTAAATAATAAAGCCATATGCAATATTTCAGGATTAAATGTTGGAAATTATGATGTAAAAGCTATTTATTCAAATAATATGACTTCAAAAGAAGCATCATCTAACTTCAATGTAGATAAGGCTACCTTAAAATTAAATGTTACCGTTAAAGACGCCACATCTTCCGGTGATGAAATTATTTACGTATTCAATTTATCAAATGCGACAGGCAAAATAATTTTCAATGTTAACGGTAGGGAGTATACAAGTGAAATAAATAACTCCGAATCTTGCTTAAATTTATCTAAATTAAGCATCGGCACTTACTCATTAAAGGTTCAATATGATGGTGATAAGAATTATCATAACTATTCATACTCCACTGAATTTAATATAAAAGAATTTTCAAGCAAAGTTATTTTGAATGTAAATGAAGCGGCATACGGTGAAGACTTAATCGCTACTGCCACCCTTAATAGTAATGCAACCGGAATTGTTAGATTTTCAACCGAAAATTTCACTGAAGACATTGAAATTATAAATGGTGTTGCCAGTTGGACATTCACCGGCATCAATGCAGGAAATCATAATATTACTGCTACCTATTTGGGTGATAACTATTATATCTCTTCAAATAATTCCACTTCATATGCTGTTTTAAAAGCACAATCCAAAATCGTTGTATATGCAGATGATGTAGTTTTAAATGAGAATATCAGAATATTTGCTAATTTAAGCACTAATGCAACAGGTAATGTTTTATTCAGTATGAATGGATATTATTCCCCTAGAAGCAAAGTAATCACAAATTCTGTTTCCAAATGGTATATTTCTCCTTTAAAAACAGGCAATTATACAATTATTGCTGTTTATGATGGTGATGATAACTACTACGGTTCCAATACAACTTATATTTTAAAAGTTACTCAAGTAAGATCCCTGTTAAGTGTTGAAATTAATGACGCCAGTTTGAATGATAGGGTTAGAGCCAATATTGATTTAAAATCAAGTGATGGTGTAAAAATAAATGGTAAGGTAATTTTAAAAGTTAACAGTAATCGTTACACAGTTTTAGTTGAAAATGGTAAAGCTACCTTTGTTTTAGGAACATTGGCTGTTGGCAATTATACTTTTGAGGCAAGTTATGATGGTAATGCCAATTATTCAAAATCCTATTCCAAAGGCCAATTTGAAGTGAAGGACACTCTTTTAGATGTAAATCTGATTGTAAAAAATGTTTCCAAATATTATAAAGGCAGTAAAAAATTAGTGGTCTCATTGCAATCCTCTAAAGGCAAAGCTATTGTCGGTGAAACCATCATTGCTAAAATTAATGGTAAGGAGTATAGCGATATAACCGATAGTTCAGGAAAAGTTTCATTTGATATTGATTTCAATTCAGGAAATTATATTGCAGAAATCACCTTTAAAGAGACTAAAACTTATCATGCTGCTTCAGCAAAAGCATCAATCATAATTAATCCAACCGTTGAGGCTATTGATGTTGTCAAGTTATATGGTTCAGGAACCCAATATTTCGCAATATTTTCCGATTCCAACGGCAGATTCTTGGGAAATACTGAAGTCAAATTTAAAATCGGAACTACTTCAACAACAGTAACAACATTGCCTAATGGTGTTGCTAGGTTAAATATCAATATCCGAGTTGGAACTTATTCTATTGTTGCTACCAATCCGGTCACCGGCGAAAAAGCTACAAATAAATTATTCATATTCAATTATCTGATGGAAAATCAGGATCTGACAAAATATTACAAGGGTAGTCAGGGTTATAAGGTAAGGGCTTATGGAAATGATGGAAATCCAGTTGGTGCGGGTCAAGTAGTTAAAATTAAGGTTAATGGGAAAACCTATAGTGTCAAAACAGATAAGAACGGTTATGCAACTTTAAAAATCAATCTGAAACCTGGAAAATACACTATTACTGCCACATATAATAAATATACTGTTACCAATAAGATTAAGGTTAAGTCAACATTGATTACGAAGAACATATCCAAAAAGAAATCTAAAAAGATCAAATATAAGGCTAAACTTTTAAACAGTAAAGGCAAGCCTTTGAAAGGTAAAAAGATTACTTTCAAATTTAAGGGCAAAAAATACAAGGCTAAAACCAATAAAAAAGGAATAGCTACAATCACTATCAAAGCTAGCAAATTAAAAGTTGGCAAATATAAGATATATACTTCATATGGAAAGTTAAAAATGAAAAACACTATTAGGATTAAAAAGTAAATTTCATTTTTTTAACTTTTTTTATTTTTCAATGTAGATGTCATAACTTTAATTAATTGTTTTTTTTATCAAATTCAATTATTTATTAAACATGTCTATTTTAATGCAATTTAGTAAACATTCTAATCAGATTATTGAAGCTAGTTTCATTTAAATCGCATGAAAACTTTTATTAATTTTTCCAACTAACTATTAATTATGATTTTCAAACTTCAGACTAAAGGCCATAAGAATGTAACATCTCTTCACAAATCTACTTTTGAAGTAACCAAAGATGTTGAAATCGGTCCAACTGCAGACTGCATTATTGGAACGGATATGGATAAATCAATGTTGGACTTTCCCCAGGAGTTTAAGGATAAAATAGCTGATTCGAATACAAGAGTAACCGTTATTCTGGATACTGAAAATGGGCATGATGAAATTACTGGCTTTGGCCATGAGGATTTAACTTTAACTCATCCGACTGATATAGTTTGCAGAACAAGCGATTATACGTGTTCTCGTACATTGATGATTAAGGCAGATAAAGCCGCAAGGGATCTTGATGCAGAACTTATTGAAGATTTAAAAAATGGAAAAATCATGGATGTTACTATAAAATTGAGTTAAAATCGTTAAGTATATATAATTTGAAAAATATAATTTTTAATAACTACTTTTGTTTTTTTATGCGGGGGTGGTCGAGCGGTCAAAGGCGCTAGGTTGAGGGCCTAGTGGGTCAGTCCCTTCGCGGGTTCAAGTCCCGTCTCCCGCACTATCCAATAACTAATTCTAATTCTTCTTTTACTAAATCTATTTATAATATTTAAACTAAAAATTATACACAATTAAACTTATTTGGTGATAAATTATGAAAGCTGTAATTCCAGCAGCAGGTTTCGGAACAAGATTTTTGCCTGCTACAAAAGCGCAACCGAAGGAAATGTTGCCCGTTTATGATAAACCTACCATCCAGTATGTTATTGAAGAGGCTGTGGCTTCAGGAATCGATGACATTCTGATTGTCACAGGTAGAAACAAAAGGTCAATTGAAGACCACTTCGACAAATCATTTGAGCTTGAACAGACCCTGCAAAGTGCAGGAAAAGATGATCGTTTAAAGCAAGTTCGCGCAATCACTGATTTGGCTGATATCTGTTATGTAAGGCAAAAAGAGCAAAAAGGTCTTGGGGATGCGATTTATTGTGCCAAAAAGCATGTGGGAAGTGAACCATTTGCAGTGCTTTTGGGAGACTCAATCACTAAAGGGCCGGTTCCATGCACAAAACAACTGATTGACATCTATGAAAAGTATGACGCTTCCGCAATTTCCCTTGAGGAAGTTCCAAAGGAAAAGGTTGAAAGATACGGAATCATTAAGGGAACTGAAGTGGAAAATAATGTCTATAACATTGAAAAGCTTGTGGAAAAGCCTTTGGCTCACCAGGCACCTTCAAATCTTGCCATCATGGGAAGGTATGTTTTGACACCTGACATTTTCGACAAGATCGATGAAACGGAACCTGGTGTTGGCGGTGAAATCCAACTGACTGATGCTCTTCAAAAATTGGATGAAATCTATGGAGTCACATTTGAAGGAAAGACCTATGACATAGGTAACCGTTTCGAATGGCTCAAGACTTCAATAGAGTTCGCTATGGATGATGATGAGTACAAGGATAGCCTAATCGATTATATGAGAGAAATCATCAAGGAAAACATCTAGTTATTTCATTGAAATAACTTTACTCTTTTTTTTATAGATTTATATGCAGAATAGATTAATCAAAAAAACAGGTGATGAAGTTTCACCATTAGGCTTTGGAGCAATGAGACTGCCATTGAAGAATGGTAAGATTGACAGAAAAAAGGCTACAGAGCAAATCTATTATGCAATCGACAATGGAATCAATTTCATTGATACCGCTTACCTTTATGGGGACAGCGAAAAGTTTTTGGGCGAAATACTCAAAGGAGAGTATGGAGATAAGGTTAAAATCTGCACCAAGCTTCCTTCCATCAACGTCAGGAAGTATGAGGATATGGAAAAGTTTTTGGAAGTGCAGCTTGAAAGGCTCCAGAGGGACTGCATTGACTATTATCTGATTCATTCCGTTGATTTGAAGACAATCAACCGACTCTTTAAGAGGGATTTGGTCAAATTTTTGGACAAGGCCAAAGCCGAAGGCAAGGTAAGGCATGTCGGATTTTCCTATCATGGTCCCAAAGAGGAATTCGAGCAGGTCATCGACGCTTATGACTGGGATGTCGTAATGGTCCAGTACAACTACTTTGACGAGAATGTTCAGGCAAGCACTGAAGGAATCGAATATGCCGCTTCAAAAGGAATGGGCGTTTTTGTAATGGAGCCCCTGAAAGGTGGCATTCTTGCGGGAAAAATGCCTGAAGATGCTGAAGAAATCTTTAAAAAAGCAGATTCCGAAAAGACGACTGCCCAATGGGCTCTTCAGTGGGTGTTGAATAACAGAAACGTTTCCTGCGTATTTTCCGGAATGAATTCAATCGAGCAGATTAATGACAATCTAACTATTGCGGATAGGACAACTCCCCTGTCCATGACCTTTGAGGAAATGGAGACTGTTGAGCTTGTCAAAAGGGTAATGAGAAATTCGCTTAAAATCAACTGTTCGACCTGCGGATATTGCATGCCCTGCCCTCAGGGAGTCAACATTCCGGAATGCCTGAAAATTTATAATGAAAAGTATTTGTTTAACCATAAAGGACTGGTAAACACTTCCTTCATTGACTACTACCAGTATGTCGGTGGAATCATGGGCCAGGCCGGCAATGCGGGTCTGTGCAACGGATGTGGAAAATGCCTGAGGAAATGCCCGCAGAAACTGGACATCATATCCGAGCTTGAAAAGGTAAGAAAGGAATTCGAGCTTCCTGGTCTGAAGTATATCCTGCCCGTTGCAAAAAATATAGGCATTCCTATTTATAGGGAAATCGTAAACCTTCTAAATCGCTGATTTCAAATTGATTAAATTAATATATTTTAAAATCAAAATACTTTATCATGAAACTGGAAGAATTATTGGCGCCATGTCCAAAATGTGGTTCAAAAGACAAGATTGCCCATAGGAGACTATTGGATAACCATCGTGCGCATGCGGAAATGAATACCGTAAAGTGTGAGGAATGCGGTTATATCTTCTTTGTAAATGAGGATATGGACCCTGATGAGAAAAAGCAATTATTGATGGAATTAAACAAAATACCTTGATAAAATGACATTTCATGTAATGATTATCCCAACACTCAACTGTCCGTCAAACTGCAAGTACTGTTGGGGATCCGAAAACAAAAGGGAAATGATGGATGTCGAAATCATAGACCAGATAATAACCTGGTTAGGTGACTTTAGGGACGATAAGGTCCATTTCACTTTCCATGGAGGAGAGCCGCTTCTTGCAGGCTATGACTTTTACGAATACTCTTTAGATAAACTCTCAAAATTGGATAATTTCGAAGGCTTTTCCCTTCAAAGCAATATCTGGCTATTGACGGATGAGCTGATTGACATATTTGTGAAATACAATGTTGTCGTAAGCACAAGCATTGACGGGCCAAAGGAAATCAACGACTACCAAAGGGGAGAAGGATACTTTGACAAGACCATGTCAAGATATGAACAGGCCAAAAGCAAAGGACTGATCATCAACTTTGTTTTGACAGTGACAGATTATTCCAAGGATTTCTCGGATGAATTGTATGATTTCTTCAAGAATGAGAAAATGAGCCTGAAGATTCATGCTGCTTTGCCGTCCCTTAGGGGAGACAATGCAGACCCTTGGGCGCTTGACCAGGAAGAGCATGGAAAGCTACTGGTTGAATGGCTTGACAAATACCTTTATGATTTGGATAAATTTGCAATCATGGACCTGGACCATATCTGCAAAAGCACCCTCAGAAGAAGAGGAACGCTATGCACATTTGCCGATTGCATAGGAACCACCTTGGCGGTCGGTGCTGACGGCTCAATCTATCCGTGCTACAGATTTGTCGGAATGCCGGAGTATGTATTGGGCAATGTGGCCGACAATCCCAGCTTTGATGATTTGAAAGAGTCTGATGCATGGGCAAAGCTTCAGGAATTCAGGGATTATGTCGATGAAAACTGCAAAAGATGCAAATTTGTTAAATATTGCGAGGGGGGATGCCCTTACAATGCGATTGTCGCATATCAGACTCCGCAGGCAGTTGACCCTCAATGCACCGCATATAAGATGATATTTGGAGAGGTTTCAAAAAGGATGAACAAGGAATTTGCACGTTCTGCTTTTGGAATGGGAGGTCCTGCACCTAGAAAAGAGGGTGAGGCGTTCAGCATAATGGATCTGGCCATGAAACCTTAACTTTTTTTGATTATCGCAACTAATATATATCTTGAATTATAATGTTATTGTAGGTAGTAATATGAATGAGAAAATAATTTTAGGACTTCCAAAGGGAAGTTTGAACAATGTAAAAAGAGGAAATACTTATCAGCTATTTGTTGATGCAGGTTATGAAGTCAAAGGATACGAGCCTGGCGATGAATCTTATGAAATTGAAATCTTAAATGATGATGATATAATTGCTTTTCTAACCCGTCCGCAATCAACTCCCGTAGAATTGAACAGGGGAATAATTGACATAGCCATTGTTGGAGAGGACTGGGTTAAGGAGGAATCTGTTTTAAGGGAAACCAATACAGTTAAAATCGGCGATCTGGATTACGGAAAGACCCGTCTGATTGTTGCAGTTCCGAAAGATTCCCCATATGACAGTCTGTCAGATCTGTTCAGGGCAAATAAGGACAGGAAAACTCCAATATTATGTTTCACAGAATATCCTAACTTGACAAGAAAATTCATGATGGAAAATGAGGCATATCAGGAAATCTACGGTGACGCAGTGCCGTTTGTCCAAGTCAGGGGTTTGACCCATGGGGACAATGAAATGGTTCAGGTAATCAACTCTGACGGCGCTACTGAAGTATACATTGCAAAAGGCGCCGATTTGATTGTCGACAATACACAAACCGGAAGCAGCCTGAAAAAGGCGGGCCTTAAGGAAATCGAAACAATACTCCATTCTTCAGCGGGCCTTTATGCTGGAGTAAGCTGTACAGGCGAAAAACTTGCAAAAGCTCAGATGATTTATGAACAGTTGCTTGGAGCCATAACCGCTAAGAAATTCTTTGACGTTAAGTTCAACATTGCAAATTCCAAAATCGAAGAGGTTTCAAGATACTTAATAGAAAATAAGCTTTGTGCCGATGAGCCTACAATCACACCAGGTTCCGATTTCTCACAAATCAATGTTCTGATTCCTAAAGCCAAATTCCCGGAGATGGTTGATGCGATTAAAGGATTTGATGCAACTTCCATCATTAGAAATGATTTGAAACAGCTTGTCGAATAATCATTTCCTTTTTTTTAATTTTTTTTATAAACATATCTTTTTTTTAAAACTAGAACAGGCCACTGAAGCCGACGTTTTTGCAAACGCAGTATCTGCAAAGCGACCTTTCGTCATGGATATACTTCATGCGTCCCTTGCAGTAATAGGTTCCGTCAAAGAGATACACGTCATCCTTTCTGTCTTCGCTAAATGGGTGTAGCGGCCTTTTGGCGATAAGCGCCAGGTAAAGAGAAATGTTTTCGGTGAAGCGTTTGTTTTCATCATCGCCCGCCGAATACCTGTCGAAATAAAAGCCGATATCTGCGCGCATATTCTTGATTACGGAGTCATTTATTTCAAAATCATCTATGATTTCCATGGCATATATGTCATCATAGACGCCGGAGTTATATTTTGCAAGCTTTTTTGTCAAAGGATCCCTATATCTAGGATCCGTTACCTTGTTTCTCAAATAGTCTATAGGGTATTCCTTTAGATTTTTACGAATAATCTTTAATAGTTTCGATGCTTTCATAAAATTCCTTTGCTTTTGAGAAGCTCGCGTGGATTGTCGACAATGGCTTTCATCGCCTCATCGTGTGTCAGTCCTGCGCCCAAAGCTATCTCATATGACTTTTCAAATGTGATTATGTTGTCCGGGGAATGGGTATCAGTATTTACCAATAATTTGTTTCCGACTTCACGGGCAACGCTTGCGACGTGTCCGTTTCCAAGGCAATGCCCTTGGCGGGCTGAAATTTCAAGATA
>NZ_JBGUWC010000105.1:0-12321 GCF_045220775.1 Methanobrevibacter sp. | reverse complement strand
GGTTTTTATATATGAACATCAATATTTCTATTAGGTATTTGCTATGTTAGAGTGGACAATTTGTAATAACTGTGGGAAAATACTCGACAACTCCCAGAAATCATGCCCGAGCTGCGGCGGCGAAGTATGTAAGGTAAACATGGATTATCTGAGCGGTTACCTGTCTAATGTGACATTTTTAGTGAAAACTTTGGAAGTCTTCAGGGACGTCATTCCGGAGATTAAGGACCTTGGAAATGTCAGCCTGGAAAGCATAATCTATGACGATCTGTTCAAATACTTCAGTTTTCTTGGACTGGGCAATGAAGAGATAACCGACAATGAACTGGAATTCATCAATTCCTTATTGGATACAAGTTACACAAAGGAAGACATTTCAAATCTAAGCGATTTGAAAATAGATGACAGCTTGCCGTTATCCTTCAGCTGTCTGCACCAGCTTGATGTATATGGAAACAGCCTTAACATGAGCGAACTGAACTCAGCAAACGAGCTTTTCGGCTGCTACAAATTATTGGGCAAGTTTTTCATAACTGTTGACAACAAGCTGGATGAGGATATCCTTAAGATTTATCAGGATTACATCAATAGCTTAGAAAGGCAATTATGTTCAAACGATGTTGAAATCAGAGAAATAAAACCGCCTAAAGTTAATGAAATCAAGCCTAAAGACATAAAGACTTTAGATGATTATTTAGAACAATTAAATAAATTGGTCGGCCTTGAAAAGGTCAAAAAGGATGTTAATTCATTAATCAATTTGGTCCAAATCAGAAAGATTAGGCAGGAAAGGGGAATCAAGCAACCTCCAATGAGCTTGCATTTAGTGTTTTCAGGAAATCCCGGAACAGGAAAGACCACAGTCGCAAGACTTCTATCTAAAATTTATCATGAAATAGGACTATTATCAAAAGGTCATTTAATAGAAACCGACAGGTCCGGTTTAGTCGGCGGATATGTCGGCCAGACCGCAATTAAGACTCAAGACGTTATACAATCAGCATTGGGAGGTATATTATTTATCGATGAGGCATATGCACTTGCCTCAAGCAGCGAAAATGACTACGGTCAGGAAGCGATAGACACTCTTTTAAAAGCAATGGAAGACCACAGAGACGATTTGATTGTCATTGTTGCAGGCTATCCTGCACTTATGGAGAAGTTCCTTTACTCAAACCCAGGTTTGGAGTCAAGGTTCAATAAGTTTATATACTTTGACGATTATAATGATGTAGAGCTATATGAGATATTCCTGCTGATGTGTGAGGACTCCAATTTAGTTCTCGACAATCAGGCACAGGATTATCTAAAGCAATACTTTAAGAAAATGTACGAGACAAGATCCAAAAACTTTGCAAATGGAAGGGCAGTCAGGAACCTTTTCGAAGAGGTATTGACTGCACAGGCTAACAGATTAGCTCCTAAAGAAAACATAACTGATGAAGAATTAAATACATTGACATACGAAGACTTTTTAGTTGAGGAGTAGAGACATGGCTAACAAAATTTGTAATAAATGTGGCTCTAATGTACACGCAAGTGTAAATTACTGTCCATATTGTAAATCATCATCATTCAGAAATGGAAATGAAATTAAATTGCATGACAACAGCTTGAAATATCAGCTGTTCTACTGGAAACAAGGTAGTTATTACGTTTTATCAAAATCAAAAGTTGCGGCAGCCGCAGTATTTCTGTTCTTTTCAGCGGCATTGGTTCCATCAGGATCAATCGGCGCAATATTCATTGCACTGATACTTGCCGGACTTACATATGTAGTGGGTTCTTCAATCCACAAGATTCTAAATAAGGACAGACTTTCACAAACATTGCTGTCAAACAACGATTTCGGACTTATTGTCGATTTGAAGCACCTTCTCTTCTATTGGCAGAACAAGTCCACAGGACAATACGTGCTTTCAAAAACTAAAACAATAACAGTCCTATTGTTTATGCTTTTTGCATCTATTGCAGCGGTTTACAACCCTTCAAGCTTGATTGGAATTGGAATATTCAGCGTTTTATGCTCAATTCCGACATTCACTGCAGGATATGCAATCCACAGGCTGACAACTGCTGATCCTATCGCCAAAGTGCTTGAAAGCAATAAGCCAAAGGTCGAGCAGGTGAAGGCTCCGGAAAACAGCTATCATGAATACACCGCAAAGCTCAATGAGCTGAAGCATGTCTTCGGCCATAAGGAAAGCAACGTGCGTGAACTGATTGACACAAGGTTCGAGCCTCCGCAATTGACCAACACAAGATTCATGCATTCCGTTGACACCTGCAGCGAAATGTTCAATGAACAGGCAGATGATATCGAAAATATTATAGCTCTTGCAGGTGACTTGACACCCCGTATAAAAGAGGAGCTTCAAAGCAAATTCGATGTTCTCGAATCAATGATTGACAAGTTGAACCAGCTTGCAAACGAACTGGTCCTTTCAATCGAAGAGGACAAGGACAGTTTTGCTGTGGAAAATCAGGTTTCCGAAATGGAAAATCTTATCAAATCAGTAAAGGAATATTTGAGCTAAAATGTCTAACCATAAACATTTGAGATGTGTCATTGAGGACATATACACAAACAACAACGAATTGACCGAAGACTTGACATTCAGACTGATCAATGAATTCAGGTACTCCAATCTGTATATTCCGGCCAAGCGCGAAAATGGCACTCTTAACTTCATTATTTATGAGGACGACAATGACGGCAAGATTACTCCGCTTTTTACTGATATGGACGAATTTCACAAGTTTTACAAATCAGATGAGGACATTCAAATCCTCGAAAACTCCTTTGAGCTTTATCAAAACATCTTGAAGACCACAGACATCGACGGATACATCCTGAATCCTTCATCTGAAAAATACTTATTCAAAAAAGAGTTTATTTTAGCAATTACAAATATACCGAAAACTAATTTTTTTACAACCAATCCATATTCCGAAGAGGAATTGATTGAACTGAAGGATTCCATCGATAATGGGAATCTGGAAGCGTTCATTGAAAACCCGAACAACATCGGGGATACCGTCAATCTCTTTGAGCACATGACAAACTCAACATTGTTAATGTTAATGTTAAGTGATTTGGATTTAAAATCAGAAAATTCACTTATTTCTCTTAAAGAGACAGGTCCCGTAGCTCAGATGTACATGGACAAGGTCGGAGGAATATATGCGACACTCTTTACCTCTGATGAGAAAATGAACCACATCAAGACAAGCAAGGTCAAGTATTCACAGATTGTCAATCTTGCAACCCTTGTCAATTTTGTTCTTTCAGAAGATTTGGACGGCATCATCCTGAATCCCGAGTCAGACAATGTCCTGATTACCAGATATAACCTGTTGAAATATTCATTGGGCTTTGAGAGATTTGCCAATGACGAGAGGCTATCTGAGTCAATGTATTACATGTTCAAAATCTAATTGATGTGAGTTAATCAAATTGTTTTATTATTAGATTATTGTAATCACTTCAAAGAAAAAAATATATTAACTAATGACTATAAACTACAATTTGAAAGTGATTATGATGGTTACAGAGAAAATTAGCAAATATACTGGTGAAGAATTCATCAAAGAAATGGAAAACAAATATGGTTCTAGTGATGAAGCTGAAAAACTATTTGAAAGAACAAAGGACATGAGAATTCTTGTAGATATCAGAAATTGGAAATATTTCAAAAACCATTTAACTGAAAGAATTAAAATTACCGAAAGTCATTTTGAAAGTTAACTCAAAATATATAATAATTAAAAAAAATATACCATTAACTATGTCTGAACTATCCGAACTAATTGAAATCAACAGAAACATTGAAAAGCAAAACGAAGAAATCATCCGTCTTTTGAAAATAATAGCTAAGCAAGAAGACGATTTGCCTGAAAAGGATTCAGCATTGGATTTTGGAGAACTTTTTTTATCATATAAGGATGCAATGAAAGAGGAATTGCCGGTCGAAGAGCCGGAGCTTGACACATCACTTCAAATCGGGGACCTTTTGGACAATGAGATTGATGTCGGTGAAGTCTATTTCGTTGAGGGTACAGACATATACAAATTAACTATTGAAAATAATGAAACAACAGTCGATAATTTGACAAGTGACGGCGAACCTATTATATTTTCTTTACAGGAACTTGTAGCAAATGAATCCATCAAGAATAATTCAAGTTTGGAAGACGGTACAGTAATACTCAGCAAGGAACATTGCGAGAATTTGCCTGAAGTCATGAGGATATGTGTAGAGCAGGGTGCCAAAAAGGTATACATGCCTCTTTTTGCATCAGCGCAACTGGTGGGAGCGCCCCAAAACTTGATTGAATATGTTAAAATGGATTTCTATAGAAATGACGATCATTTGATTGATAAATTATTTTAGTAATTTTCAATTTTTTTTAATTATACTGTAATATATTCCATTTCCGGAATATTATAACTATTAACAATTTTTGAATCAATAGTTTCACTAATTTCTCTTTCTTGAATTTTAACATAGAATGTGATGCAAACTTCTAATATATCTTTACTACTTTTCACTTTCATGTGTGCATTGGAAGATTGTACTTGTTTTTTATTTAAATTAAGCCTTTCAGAAATATCCAATATTTCAATTGAAATGGGAATATCATTAATATCAAAATCAAGTATAATTCCTTCTTCAATTTCCAAAGATCTTTTAAAATCAAAATCTTCACAGGAAGTAATAGAGTAAATATCTAAGTCATAATCATAATCAGTTTCTGCCTTAAAAGTTTTTGAAATCATTTTATTCCCTCCCTTTTTGATATTGGGTCTTCATATGTTGTTACGCCTATAATTTTATCATCACTGTCAATTGCTATTACAACAATTAAATCATTATTGGAATCTGTTTCACTGGGAAAATAAACTTTAAATCTATTTTTCCTACTTGATAGTAAACCTAAAGGTTCTTTTGTTAATAACATTTTTTCAATATATGCTATATTAATTTTTCTCAATATTGCTTTTTTCTTTATATGCTTCGTCAGAGCATATTTTTTCTCTTTATCTTTTGATTTTATTAGCTTTTGAAGAACTCTGTCTCCTTCACGATAACTCTATTCTTTCATATAAATCATTTATTAAATTATTTTTGTCTTTCTTTATTGGCTGATGCATTGTTTTAACTTCGAATTAATGAATTTTTTTTATTATGCCATAATGCATTCCCATAAATAGTATTAACTGGATTGTATATAAGTTTTTCCAAAATGCACACAAGCACAAAACTTTATATTAAAATTAAAGCAATATTTAGCTTTAATATTAAAATTTACTTAATATAATAAATTTGTTTTCACTTTAAAAAATTGATATCAAATACATTTTTAAATAATTAAATTTAAATTATTAATAGAAGGTGATTATATGTCAAAATTTTGTCCATCATGCGGAGAAGAATTAGTAGACAACGCAAAGTTCTGCAAAAACTGCGGAGCAAACATTGAAACAAACGAAAAAACTAATGCACAAGAGACTGCAAGCACTTATGAAGTCCAAAAGGTCGAAAACGACCATAAACTGGCAATCATTGCAGGTTATGTTCTTGCCATTTTAATTCCGATAATCGGTATTATCATCGGAATCTATCTGTATACCCGTAAGGATTCAGAAAAGGCAACTTTCCATGCTAAAATTATAATTGCAATTGCTGCCATCGTTTGGTTTATATCATTCATGCTAATGAGTCAGATGTAGAAATGTTAAGGAATCTATCTGAATATCTGGAAGTCGATACCGACAAAAAGCAGCTGATAGACAGTATTTTAATGCCTAGACTGGAAAGTCCGGCATTTTACTCAAAAAGGGTTATTTCAAGGGAAGACATTTATGATTTTTGTGAATTGGATAGCCTTCCATTAACCAAATACTGTCCGAAATGCCACAAGGAATATCCTGAAAATGAAAACTTCTGCTATGACTGCCTTACCGGCCTTAAGCATATTTCAGATATCATTGATGTCAGAGATATTAACATTAAACAGGAATTCAAGGTCAGGGGCAGCAATGACTTTTCATGCTTTGAGAATATATTCACTCCTGAAAACATCGATAAGGTCAATAGCTTTGACTTTTCCATCAGGGATTACAAAAAGATTCAAAACGGCATCAAAAGGGCTGCCTTCAAGAACTTCGATGATTTAGTCAAGTCAAACGAGCTGGTCCTGGACTATCTGGATATTTTAGATAAGATTCTCTTGTTTTCAAAGTCCTTTGTCGAAGTCGATTTCAAGTCATTCGGTCCGGAACTGGGCCTTTATACATTCAACAGAATAGACATTGACGACAGGCAATCTGCGGCGCTTCAGATTACCACACTGATTCATGAGCTGTCACACTTCATTTTAAAGGAAATCATTGCACAGATTCTATGCAGGATCCTTGACTGCAGCAAAAACTCATACATCGAAGCGATTGCAACTTTCATTCTGGTCCATGCACCCTTCACACGCCTTATTGACGAGTACTCTGCCCATACAGTTGAGGGAAGGTTTACCATGTACGGCTATCAGGACTACTCCTCCTTTTTAGAAATCGAGCAGTCCCTTGAAGGCGAGATGTCAAAAGAGGAAATTGAGATTACAAAGTCAATCGGAAACACCTTTGCGATATCCATCAAAAAGATTCTGGAGTCATATATCGACAGGGACTTGAGGGAAGATATCAAAACCCAATTCAGAATGGATATCATGGACAGGCCAAACTATGAGATGCTTATGATGGAAAACTGTGAGAATCTCACCAGCGAAGGTTTTCTAAAGGCAATCTGGCTGATTTTAACCGAAGGCTTTGAGACTGCAAGCATGAACATTTCAAAACTGACCGAATATGAAAATTGTTTTTAAACTGTAAAATTGACTTAAAACCATTATATTGTCTTTATTTTAGAATTAAAAATATTTAAATACTTTGTTTTCTAAACTAAGTATTATGGCAAAAAAGATAGGAAATAAAATCAATGACCGTGTCCAAAAAGGGCTTGCATATGATTCAATCAATGATTTGAACGATTTCCTTGATATTAATGTTAAAGTTGTCAAAACATTGCCTAGTGAATATATAGACATAGCGCAACTGTTGAACATTGATTATGCCGGATTAACTGATGATGGTAATATACTTCTTTTGGAATTCCATACGGGAACGCCTAATTTGGGATTGAGCCGTAAGATGTTTAACTATTCAACAAGGCTTCACAAGGAGGATTGGAGACTTATCAGACCGGTTGCAATATGTACAGACGAGTTTCCGAACCAGGAAATAAGTTACGGATGGGGATTGAAAAACGTCTTCAGCTATGATGTGGTGAGCCTGAAAGGAATCAACGGGGAGCAAAAGTTAAATAATATTGCAAGTAAAATTAAAAACAATTATGCATTAACAGGCGAGGACATTATAACACTAAAGTTGATATTATACACTAAATTCAATATTCCTCCCCATAAGATAATGCTTCAAGCGGCCAGATTAACAAACACTATTGAATCGTTAAACCAAAAACAGATAAATGATATTAAAGCATTTCAGAAGTTGACTGCAGAAAAATTCATTGATAAGGATAATTTTGCTTTAATAAAAGAGGCGATAAAAATGAGAAATGACATGTTTGAAGAGGATTTCAAGAAAGCTTTTGACGATGGAGTAATTAAAGGCGAAAAAGAAGGTAGGAAAGAAGGTAAGAAAGATTTGATTCGTAAATTGTCTGGAATGTTGTCTGTTTCTCAACTTGCCGAGGCCAGCGGTTTCGATGAGGATTCCATCAATGAAATCTTAAATGAAAAAAATACATCCCCATCTAATTAATTACTTATACTTTGAAAACATAACTACAATCATGAATATTCAAGACCGCATTTTACAACTGAACTACGAACTCACTGGAAATAGTGTTGAGATTAGAGAATTGCTTTTTATCATTATCACAAAATATCAATTGTATGAGCCATGTGCATATATGTCCGAAGATGAAAACTGGCTCAATATAGCTATAATTTCTTCTGAAGGCAAAGAGGCTACACAGGCAATGTCAATTCTAAAAAAGGACATCACAGCTTTTGGTCTTGTTCCAAAACGTAATGCTGAAGTTCCTGAGCCTCAGGTTGAATCTACCGAGGATCTATATCAATGAGGGAAATCATCATTGATTCCGATTTCAGCGTCGATGATCTGACCGCTGAAATCTCAAAAATCATGTCAAAATGGTCCATTCAGTTTCTGGACATCAATGGACCTAATTGGATTATTTTTGACTATGACATGTACATAAAATACGTATTTATTTTTAACGTTGACTTCAATGACCTGGAAACCCGCATAAAGCTTGAAGACTTGAAACTGAACGTCATCCATCACATAGAAGGACTTAAGGATGAAACGACCTATAGGGATAATCTGGTCAGTGCTGTTTTTTTAGACTAAAAAAAGAAAAAAAAGAAAAGAATTAATGATTAATTCTTGTATTGTAATATCTTACACCATCAGCATCGTAGGTATACCATCTGTTCACTTCCTCATCGAATTCCTCGCCGATTACAGGCACGTATGAGTCGGTTTGCGGAACATATACCTTATATGTAGTAGTGTTGTTTCCAAAATTGGTTGTGACATTGTCAAGAATTGAGTTGTCACCGACTACAGTAATGTTATCTGTGTCATTTGTATCATTGGTGTCGTTTGCGTTAATGGTGCCGATATCAATAAAATCTGTTGTGTTGTTGTCGAGTGTAGCATTCAGAACGTTAATCTCACCGCCGTCATTGGTGAAAGTGTAGATTCCAACTGCCACAAGTGCAGCAACAAGGATTGCAATCGCAATCAAAATTATGTTTGTAGTTTTCATTTTTAACACCTTGATTAATATATTAAACAAACTAGTATTTAATCACTAACGTCATAGTCGTCGATTATATAGTAATCAAATTCAGGATGCTTTTCCTTGATTTTTGATAGAATCTCATTTTTCACCTTTTCGCGGTCGGCATCAAAATCAACGATGATGTCGAATGTAACAAGATTCATCTCTTCATTGACGATAAAGCCGTGCACTTCCAATACCTCTTCGTATTCGCTTGCAATGACCTCCAAATCGGAGCGGATATCCTTGTACGTATCGTTTCTTGCATATATTCCGACAGTTATGATAATTCCGAACTCTTCCAGGATTTTAAGTACAATTTCACGAGTTAAATTGTGTATTTCAAGGGCTGTCAGTGAATCATCCACTTCGACATGAACTGATCCCTGCATGTCTTCAGGCCCGTAGTTGTGCAGGCTCAGGTCATATGCTCCATAAACTTCAGGAAATTCACGGATGGATTCCTTGATTTTGCGGGACAGCTCGGCATCGACTCTTTGCCCAATCATGCTGTCAACTGTTTCCCTGAGCATGTCAATGCTTGCCTTTATGATTACAAGTGAAATGATGACTCCAAGGATTCCTTCAAGGGAAATGTGGAAAAATATTGATATGATTGCAGCAGCCAATGTCGAAAGTGACAGTATCGCATCGAAAAGCGCATCGCTTCCGGATGCCACAAGCGCCTGAGAGTTGATTCTTTCGCCGATGTTTTTCACATATCTTCCAAGCAATATTTTGACGACGACGGCAACGGCAATGATGATTAGTGAAACTGTCGTATATGATGTGACGTCCGGATTGAATATTTTAGGCCATGACTCCGTAAGGGCAGTTATTCCAGCCCACAGCACAATGGCTGCAATGATTACGGATGAGAAATATTCAATACGGCCGTATCCATAAGGATGGTCCTTGTCGGGGGCCTTTCTCGAAAGTTTTGCTCCGATAATTGTGATTATCGATGACAATGCGTCGGTAAGGTTGTTTACTGCATCCAAGGTAATCGCAATTGAGTTTACGAGTATGCCTATGGTTGCCTTAAATGCAACGAGAATCAGATTGACAACAATGCCTATTACGCTGGTCTTGACGATTGTATCCTGTCTTGTCATAATATTGAATATTGTTTAGATTGTTAATAAATTTTTATATAGCAGAATGCATAAATTATCCATAACCAAACTCAAAGGTGAATAATCATGTCAATATATGATTTTGAAGTGAAAGACGGTGACGGAAACATTGTTTCTCTTTCAGATTATGAAGGCAAAGTGCTTTTGATAGTAAACTCAGCAACAAAATGCGGATTTACTCCGCAATACACAGAATTGAACGAAATCTATGCGGAATTCAATGAGCAGGGCTTTGAAATTCTTGATTTTCCATGCAACCAGTTCGGAGGCCAGGCTCCCGGAACAACCGAGGAAATCACAGAGGTCTGCCGTTCAAAATGGCTGGTGCCATACACAATCTTCGACAAGATTGACGTCAACGGCGAAAATGCAGATCCGCTATATGAATACCTCAAAAAGGAACAGCCTTTCACAGACATCACAGGAAAAGGTGCAACAAAGCTCAAGCTTGTATTGAAGGCAGTGGACAGGCATTACAAGGACAATGATGACATCAAATGGAATTTCACCAAGTTTCTCGTTGACCGCCAGGGAAATGTGGTCCAAAGGTTCGAGCCGACCGAGGACTTGGGCGATGTAAAGGAGGCCATAAAGGCCCTCTTATAATCTTTTTTTTTAAAATTGAATTTTGATTAGAATATGATGAAAAAATTATATTCTCTATAAGAAAACTTTCACTGAATTATATATTTTTCAATAGTATTTTAAATTGACCTTATTTTTAAAAATATGAATGGAATTGAGGCAATATCACTGTTTGGGTCAATAATTGGCACTTTTTATAATAATAGTTTATATATGATGATGTATAAAATCTATTTAATATACAATTTAATACATTAAATAAAATAATTTAAAGACTGAGATATTATGACGGGAACAAAATATTATAAAAAAAGTTTAATAATTTTTTCTATATTCATAGTATTATTTTTGGCTATCGGTTCGATTTCCGCTAGCGAAAATATTACAGATGACCTTTCATTAGAAAATGATAATGTATCTGAAGTAAATGTTGAAGGCAATATTGCATCAGATGTATGTTTGGGCTCTGATGATTCCGGTTCAAGTTCATCCGATGAAGGCAATTCTTCTAGTCAGGAAAATATTTCAAGTTCATCCACCAACTCACCAAATTCTCAAGGCAAATCACTAGTCACATACGATGAGGCATATGAAAAGACTACTTTGGAATATTCTTCTCTGGTTTCTGAATATACATCAGGCAATATCGTGTATAAAGTTAAGGTATATTCCGTGTACGATTTCAACGGAGTAAAATACAAGGAACCAAAGTATGGCTCCCTCATTAAGTTAAGGGTATACACAGGCAACACTTTAAAAAGCTATAGTGCCACTATCGACAATAACGGCATAGCTTCAGTAAAAGTGCCTAATTTATCTATTGGATATCATGAGGTTGAAATTTTTGTAGATAATGTAAACAGGGCAGCATCTTCCATTAAGGTAACCAAATCCGCTACCAAGGTTTATGCTCCAGCCAAGACTATTCAATCAAAAAAGAATACCTATTATAAGATTAAGGTCTTGGACAGCCATGGATATTATGTGAAAAATGTCGCTCTTAAAGTCAAGGTTTATACCAATGGCAAATCCAAAACATATACTGTCAAGACAAATTCCAAAGGTGTAGCTAAGCTTAAAACCAGCAAATTGGCTTTAGGAACTCATAAGATAGTCATCAAAACAAAAAACAAAAAATATAAAATAAATGCAACTTCCAAGATTGTAATTAGGAATAATGTTCCAAAAACCGCTTTAAAACTTAAGGCGATAGCTCCGGTCAAAACAGTTAAAAAAGGCACTGGATATACCATTACAGTCAAGGACAGCTATGATGATGTTGTAAAGAAAGTTTCACTTAAGGTTAAAGTATACACAGGCAAAAAGGTTAAGACCTATAAAATCAAAACAAACAAAAAAGGTGTAGCGACACTTAAAACCGATAAAATGTCTTTGGGAACCCATAATATAAAGATTTCATCAAACGATAAGAACTACAAAATCAGCAAGACCTCCAAGGTGGTGGTCAGTAAAACTGTTGCTTCCAATGAAGTTAAGACTACTGTTTTAAAGAACATTACATACTATCCAACAGCTGACGGCAAATATAATGCCACATTAGGTTGGTCTTCTAAATCTGGAAGTTCATATCAAGTTTTAAGAAAAACCGATGGTAGTTATGTTTTGCTTTCAACAGTCAAGGCCGATTCTACATTCACAACATTCACTGATCAGGTGGATAATGAAACTGCATACACTTATTCCGTTAG
>NZ_JBGUWC010000104.1:0-21951 GCF_045220775.1 Methanobrevibacter sp. | reverse complement strand
AGTGCAGGCGATACATTAATGGTAATCAAATAGATTACCTTTTTTACTCTTTTTTTAATTTTATTATTATTGATGGTTTAATCTTTTTTGGTGTTTTTAAAAAATGAAAAAAGAAAAATAAGTTAATATTTTTTTTATTGGGACATTTTATATGCGTCGTATGCAGCATATAAGTCGTAAATAAGTGCTATAATGTAAGTTATAGTGCCCATTCCGAATATATATCCTAGGATAAATCCTAATACTATTGCAATCACAAAGAATATTATCCCTTTTTTAATATCTCCGGCGTAAGCTTGACCTAAACCCGGAATGAAAAAGGACAATATTGCTGCGAGTATAGCATTTGCCATATTTTTTACCTCCATTTAACTAGTTATTACTTGATATAATCATTAGTATTAATAAATCTTTTCTTTAATTTTTCCTTAAATTTATTAACCCTTTAGATTTAATATTCATATAACAAACTATTTGTCGTGATAACATGAAAGATATTTTTGACGAATGTCAGTTAGGTAATTTAAAATTGAATAGTAGAATCGTTAGAACTGGAACTTGGGAAACCGAAACCGAAGATGGTGGGTTTTTAACCCCCGCAATCTATGACAGGTATGAGGATATTGCAAGTAGCGGTACAGGTTTGATTGTATCAGAAATCTTCGCGCTTGACCATAAGGATAGGTTTTTCCCATATTCAGCTAATTTAAACTACAGGGGCTTTATAAAAGATTATCAAATGGTTGCTGACATTGTTCATAAGTATGATGTTCCGATTTTGGGGCAATTGGCGTTTTTTTACTATGATGACGGTGAAAATCAAAAAGTTGAGGCCAATGACATTTCACAGGAAGGAATCAGAAAGCTGCAAGCGGAAGTTATCATGGCTGCTAAAAAATTCTCTTTTGCAGGTTTTGATGGTATTCAAATTAATATGGGCAATAATTTTTACCTTGCAAGATTCATGAATCCATATTTCAATCAAAGGGATGATAAATATGGTGGAAACACTGAAAACCGTGTAAGAATCTCTTCTGAAATAATCAAAGTAATCAAAAAGACAATGGATTTGCATGTAAGCTGCAGAATCAATCCTTGGGATGTTAGAAAAGGGGGAATTACTGCAGATGAAAGCATAGCTATTGCACAGGAATTAGAAAAATCAGGTGCCGACAGCATCCAATTGACTGCACGTACAATATCTCAGATTTATGATAAGGGAGTAAAACATCCGTTTTTAGTTTATGTTGACGATTTGATTGATGCTGTTGATGTTCCGGTCATATTGGGAGGATCTCTAAGGGAAATGGCTAAAATCAATGATGTGTTAAACAATTCAAAGGTCGAATTCGTTTCCATGTCAAAGCCGTTTGTAGCTCAAGCTGACTTTTTAGCGGATTGGAAGAAAAACGGAGATGGTGTAGCGATTTGTCAAAGCTGCAATAATTGTTATAGTAAAAAAACCAGTACCTGCTTTAAATATTAAAAAGTAAAAATAAAAAAAGTTCTTTAAAGAATAAATACTATTCTTTAAAGATTCATTGAATTACGCTATATTTTCAAATCCTTTGGTAGCAAGCAATCTTGTAAATGATCCGTCAGGTTTCATTACAATATTTCCTTTAGTATATTCTTTTACAGCAGCTTCTACCATAGTGCTTTTCTTGGTAGGGTCTTTACTAGCATTGGAAAGGGCTTTGGTCAATACCATAACTGCATCCGCTCTTGACATTGTTCCCTGAACATTTTCATTGCCCGGATATCCGTTATATGCATCGTTTTCACGGACAATATCTGTTGCACTAAGGGTAGTTTCTTCACCATCCACATAAAGTGGCCTGATGGAGTCAATAATATTGTCGATACCTTCATCATATACGACAACTACTGCATCGGCATGCATTCCGGTATGATATTCGACAATTTCCGCTGCATATTGCATACCTGAATCAAGACCGTCCCAAAGGCAGTCGTGCAGCATCATATTTCCACCAAGGCCGCCTGGAGCGGGTTGTGACGGGTGATACATTTCTCCAGGATAAACTGGAGTATAGTTTGCCAGACTTCCGTTTTCTAGGTGAACCATATATGCCATGTCCACTCCCCCGTTGGACTGCTCATATTTGTCAGAAGCTAAAACCAGTATGTTCTTATCTTCATAGGTTAAGTCCGGACCCATGAACAATGCTCCGGCAATTACGGCCAATAATCCTATAAGAATAACCACAAGAATAGCTATTATTAGTTTTTTTGTCCTTTTCATTTCAATTCCCATGCCTTTTATTTAAAATTTATTATTTGAATAATATAATTGACATATAAAGTTATTTAAATTAAATTATATAAATTTTTAGAATTGTTGCACTGATGCTTTCCATGCACTTCATTTTTTGTAAACACAATTTTAATATAATATTTGGTGGCATATATTTAATCATGGCAAAAAATGATAGAAGTGGCGTAAATCCATTTACCGGAAAAAAGCATTTTGATATTGTTAATGATGACAAATTCCTTGAACAATCATATAAAGAATATTATGCCGTAATCAATAAGGCACAACTTTTGGACAATACTCCTCAGGGACAGGCCGTTAGAAAGGTGGCTGTAAATCTAATCAATGCAGTCCAGGGGTATTTAAGTGAAATCGGCCGGCTTGATTATATAAAGGATTATTATGATTGGGATGTACATCTGATTGCGGACAATACCGTAAATGCTTTTTGCATGCCTGGAGGTAAAATTGTAGTGTTTTCAGGCATTCTTTCAGTTGCAAATACTGAAGAGAGAATTGCATTTATCCTTGGTCACGAAATGGCTCATGCACTTCTAGATCACTCAAGAACAAGAGCTAGCGCTCAAAGCGCTCAAAATGCCATAACTTCAGCCGCTTGGATTGGCAGCTTTGCAATGGACCTTTTCGGATTGGGAGCAATCGGAGAGTTGACAAGAGCGGCCACCAATGTTGCAAGCGTAGGATCCCAATACTTTTTATTGAATCCATGGGGAAGGGACCAGGAACTTGAAGCGGACAGGTTAGGAATGATGATAATTCATTGGGCAGGTTATGATATCAAACAGATTCCTGCATTTTGGGAGGCAATGTCATCAAAAAACTCTAATCAGAATGATTTCTTCTCAACTCACCCGTCTGATTCCAAAAGGATTGCTGCAATGAATAATTTGATTGTTGAAATCGAAAATCAAACAGATTTCCACTCAAAACCAGTCATAGGCACTAATCAAACTCCCACCGATGAATTCAAGAAGCCTGATGATGGCGAAAGCGGTGTTCGCTGTTCAAAATGCGGAGCTCCTGTTGATGCCGATTCCAAATTCTGTACAAACTGCGGAGCCAAATTTGAATCCAAGACAAAATGCCCTAAATGCGGAGCGCCTATTGGTGAAGGGGATACCTTTTGCACAAATTGCGGCAACAAGCTTTAGAGGGAATATGTTTTATGAATGATGATGTTTTAAGATATGTTAATAAGTCTTCCTATAGAGTTAAAGTCTTAAAATCTCTTGGTGAAGATGTGAAGATGCCCAAAGAAATCGCATCTGACAGCGGCATATTGCCTAATCATATATCTAATGTATTAAGGCAATTAAAAGAAAAAGAGATTGTTGAATGCATCAATCCTGAAGTTAGGAAAGGTCGTCTTTATAGGTTGTCTGATGACGGATTAAATCTATTAAACAGCCTTGAATAACTTTTTTTACTTTTTTTTTACTTTTTTTATTTTACTCTTTTTTTACCTGTTTTTTCGTGTTATTCAGAAACATTTATATACTATCAAGTAGATAATATATTGTGTATAAGTTACTATTAAACTATTAATAAATAGCTTATAACTAAACATCAGGATGTGAAAAAACCTGAAGGATTTACCTCAAAACCAGGATTTAGATTTGATATTTTTAATCGACAGGAGCGGGTCAATGCATGGCTCTGAAGATGACACAATTGGAGGATTCAACTCTTACATAGAAACAGAAAGGAAAAAAGAGTTAAACACTAACGTAACAACCATTCTTTTTGACAATGGATACGAAGTGCTATACAAAAGAAAACCAATCAATGATGTTAAGGAATTAACCCGTGAAGAATATTATGTAAGGGGATCAACTGCACTTTTGGATGCAATAGGAAGAACAATAACCTCTCTTGATAAGGAAATCGACAACAAGGTTTTGTTTGTCATAATGACTGACGGTATGGAAAACGCATCAATTGAATTTTCAAAAACCCAAATTAAGAATATGATTGAAAATCATACTTGGGAATTCATTTTCATCGGTGCAGACATCGATTCATATACAGAAGCCGGCCATATCGGAATTAAAAGAACCCACGTAGCCAATTACAGAAAATCACGTGATGGTTTCAATAGGGCATTCAGGTCTGTAGAAAATGCAACAATGAGTTTAAGGGATAATATTTCCTTAGAAGAATCCGACTGGAAAAGAGAATTAGACGAATATGACTAGATTTCATATTCCATTTTATCTTTTATGCCTACGTTTTTAAAAGCTCTTTTTCTTCTCATACAGCTTTCACAAACACCGCATTGTTTATCTCTGCCATCATAACAAGAGTAACTCAATTCAATTGGAGCACCGATATCTAAACCTAATTCAACAATCTCCTCTTTATTCAAATCAATTAATGGTGCTTCAATTTCTATTTTTTCAGGTGAGCCAACATCAATTAAATCATTAAAAGTTTCTAAAAATTCTTTGGAATTGTCTGGAAATGTGGCTGCTTCTTCATAATCCCAACCAACAATGATTTTTTCGGCTCCAATGCTTTCAGCATAAGAAACTGCAATTGATGTAAAAACCATGTTTCTTGCCGGAACCCAAACGCTGCTGGCGCTTTTTGCACTTTTTTCCAAATCGTCCAAGTCGTTTTCCGAAAGCTCTGGAATTTCTTCGGAGGTGTTTAAGCTGGAATTGCTTATTCTGGCCAGCCATGGAAGGTCAATCACTTCATGAGTCCAGCCCATTTTGCTGCAGATTTCCTTTGCAGCCTGCAATTCTCGCCTAAAAGCCTTTTGACCGTAATCAAATGTTATTGCATGGATTTCATAGTCGTTTTTGAAAACGCTTGTTGCGACAGTGCAATCAAGACCGCCGGATAAAACTGAAATGGCCTTTTTCATTTGATCAGCTCTTTAACTTTTCTCAAGGCAAGCCCGCTATCTTCAGCGATTTTTCTTAAATCCTCATATTCCGGTCTTTTTGAGATTACTTCGCCGTTAATGTATCCGATTTTAAAGGTAACTTCATATTCCTTACCGTTTATTTCGACGGTTTTTTTCTCAAATTCCCTTTTTGCAATTCCCCTGTGAATGTTGGGCGTAATTCTTATGCCCAGACTTCCGGTTTCGCTAAAGATGGTTTTGACCAGTTCATCTCTATGTTCTTTTCTGGAGACTACTTTTAAAAGGCTTCCCTGTCTGTTTTTTTTCATTATTATCGGAGTAATTGAAACGTCAGAAGCTCCTGCATCAAGCAATTTATTAAATAGGTATCCTATTTCTTCACCGGTCAGGTGGTCTATGTTTGTTTCAATGACATCAATTTTGTCGCTTTCACAAATGTCATCGCTTTCGATTATCCTTAAGACATTCGGATGGTCAAAATCTTTCCTTCCAGCACCATAGCCCATATTTTTAGGTTTTATTTGTGGGATGAAATCCTTTATCTCATCACAGATTTCCATATAGATTGCACATCCTGTTGGTGTTGCAAGTTCGCTTTCAACCGGTCCGCCAAGTATTTTTGCATCTTTTACAATTTCCAGAACGGCAGGCACTGGAATAGCTAATATTCCATGATCGGTTTTCACTGTTCCGCCCCCAACAGCTATCGGAAGGCCTATGACATTTTGTTTATCCAAATTCAAACTATAATAAGCATAAATTGAACCTATCACATCCGCTACAGCATCACTGGCTCCGACTTCATGAAAATGTATTGTTTCCAAATCTTTTCCATGAACCTTGCTTTCGGCCTTGGCTATTCTTTCAAATACCTTAATTGAAGTTTCTTTAACGTTTTCGTCCAAATCCAAGCTGTCAATCTTTTCAATGAATTCGGGATATGCTATAGAGTGTTTATGTTCAAGCATTTCAACATGGCAGAATGTAGATTCGAGTCCATGTTTATTTATCTTTTCAAAAGTAACTTCTACTCCTCCAAAATCTTCGGCGGATTTTTCCATAACTTCTTTTAATTTGTCTGCATTGGCTCCTAAATCAACAAATGCACCTATCAACATATTTCCTGCGATTCCACTTCCCTGTGGGTCAATAATAATTGTCATAATATGAGTCCTTTTTCAATGTATAATATAAATTTAAATTAAATAATTTATATATATTATCAATAGGCATAACTGAAATTCGATGTCATCGAGAAAGATAATGTAATCTGCATTTTACAGTCGCATGTCTAAAATATTTGAGGAATAATTATGGAAGATGATAGCTACTTTGAAGATGAGGAATTTTCACCAATCAGGTCCATTTTAGGACTTCTGACATTCTCAACAATATTGCCGATAAAGGTATATACTTCAATCGAGTACATGACCAAGCTGACTTGGTGCTGGCCATTTCTGCATTTATTCATAGGCATTTTGGCTGCCATTTGCGGTTATGTCTGTATTGAATTCCTTCATCTGAATTCATTTTTCACTGCAGCAATTGTTTATGCATTCTTAATGATCATTACAGGTTATAATCATTTGGATGGTGTGATGGACATGGCCGATGGCGTTATGGTTCATGGAGAGCCTGAACGTAAAATCAAAATAATGAAAGATCCTTCAGTTGGTGCCGGCGGTGTCGCAACTTTGTTTTTAGTGGCAAGCCTTACAATTGCCGGAATTTATAACATTCTCGATTATAATTTCTTAGTTGGCATTATCATTTGTGAAATGGCGGCAAAAACTTCATTGATAACAACCGCACTGCTGTCAATACCTTTAACTCCGGGAATTGGAAGCTATTTCATTCGTGAAACTAACCTTGCCAATTTCTTCGCTTCAACAATAATCGTAGCATGCATTGCAGGATTGCTTGGCGGCATGGTGGGCATAGTGGGTGTTGCAGGAGCATTGGTGAGCGGAATCATAATAGCAGTTATTGCAAGGCGCAATTTTGGCTTGGCAAATGGCGATGTTCTTGGAATGAGTAATGAAGTGGGCAGGCTATTCACATTATTATTCATGACAATAACTTTATATTATATATAAACTAATTTTACAAGTTTAAATCAATATTGAAGTTTAATGAGCGATTAATTTATTAATCAGGTGGTGTATAATACTACTTGATGAGTTATCACTTATAGTTCTATACATATATTTCACCTCCATTGTTTTTAGGCATATTAATCAATTCATAAAATTCAAATTTCATAAGTGGTAACTTCATCTTAAAAGCAAGCAAATTATTATATATTTCAAATTCAAAATATTAGATTATTATTTTTGGAATTGTTGATATTATGAATGTTAATGTTTTAAGATTGGACCACAGATTGAAAAGGGATACTCGTATTACAACCCACGTGTGTTTAACTGCCCGTGCGTTCGGAGCAAGCAAAATCTACCTTGCAGGAGAGCGAGACAACAAATTGATGGAAAATGTAAGGGATACTGCTTCAAGATTCGGAGGAAATTTCGAAATAGAATACGCTGAAGGCTACATGAGCGTCATCAACAAATGGAAAGCGGATGGCGGGAAAGTCGTTCATCTTACAATGTACGGGTCTCAAGCTCATGAAGTGGCTCCTGAAATTCGTGAGGACGGGTCTGATATTTTAATCGTTGTCGGCGGTGCTAAAGTCCCTGGAAAAGTTTATAAGGCTGCTGACTGGAATGTTTCCGTTACAACCCAACCGCACTCTGAAGTCTCATCACTGGCGGTATTTCAACATTTGCTGATGGACGGCAAGGAGTTCGATTTGGAATTTGAAAATCCTGTGCTCGAAGTCATTCCGAATGCTCATGGAAAAACAGTTAATATCCACAATGAAAATCGCTAAGAGATGAAATCATCCAATCTTTTAATCGCTTTTAATTTTTCATCTTTTTTTATTCTAGCTTGGTCAATGGCATCCCTAATCGTTTGGATGGAGTTGTCATAAACTTCCCTGTCAACTGGATATGGAAAACCGTCTTTTCCTCCATGCGTGAAGCTATATTTTACAGGATCTTTCCAGCTTGCAGGTTCGCCATATACCAAATCTGAAATCAATGCCAATGCCCTTATCTTTTTAGGACCGATTCCCTGAAGCAAAATCAGTTCCTCATAATTTTCAGGCTGTATCTCCCAGGCTTTTGTCAAGACTTCAAATTCCTTATCTGAAATGTCCATGTCAAGAACAGGATGATGGGCAGGCATCGTAAAGTCTTCCAGAAGCAACTGATTATCTTTTCTTTTGAAGTATTGCCTTAAATGATTGGGATTGTCATTGATTAAATCAACGCTTATCTTTTGCGCTTCTTCGCTGTCTTTTGAAGACATGTTCAATGTTTGGGGAGTTATCTTATCGCATGAAATTCCGCTGTGAGGGTCATTCAGGAGCTTGTCGACTTCACTTCCCAGCCAGTGGTATCTGCGGGCATATTTACTTTCGACATTCAGTCCCTGCTGGACAACGGCCCAATCCCCTTTCTCGGTTATGAAAAAATTGTGCTGGTATAATGTGTATCCGTCCTGAATGCATGAATTGTCTATCTTAGCGGATAGTTTGCTTGTCTCGACCAGTTTTTCCGTTGTTTTTGTTTTCAAATTAAACACTTCACCGGCGTGTTCAATTCCTTGCGGTGTTCTTCTGGATTTGGCCCCTTTGCCTCCAGTCAAATATATTCCATGCTCTTCAGGGGATAGTGATGCTTTCAGAGCGCCTAATGTGGTGGTGGTTGTTCCGGAGGAATGCCAATCAAAACCTAAAACACAGGAGAATGCCTGAAACCAGTAGGGATTTGATATTCTGTTTAAAAATTCGGCTAAACTGTACTCTTCAATGATGACTGAAGCTAGCGCTCCGGATAGCTTAACCATTCTTGAAAATAGCCATGCCGGCGGATGGCCTCCGTGAAGTGGTAAATTGACTGCTCCTCTTCTTTGCATGAATAATTATATTTTTCTTATAAATATTATTGTTTTAGGAAGAGCATTTGAAAAGTATTTGAAACATTTTAATTAATTTATGCAACATTTATTTTTTACAATATTTTTCATATAAACAAAACTTTAATAAATGATTGTAACTATAAATTATAATGTTATATTTATTAACAAATTATTTAATCAAAATTATTAAGGAGCGTAATTACTATGGCTATAGATAACGGAGATTTTGTAAGAGTAAATTTTACAGGTAAAATTAAAGAAACTGATGAAGTATTCGATACTACTTATGATGAAATTGCACAGGAAGCCGGAATTTTCGATGAAAACAAAACTTACAAAGCAATTCCTATTGTTGTAGGTGGAAACCACTTATTGCCTGCTATTGAAGAAGCAATTAAAGGATTAGAAGCAGGTGAAACCAAACATATTGAAGTCGATTCCGATAACGCATTCGGTCCAAGAAATCCTCAATTGATTCAATTAGTGCCTATGAAAGAATTCAAAAAACAAGGCATGACTCCTTTCCCTGGAATGAGAATCACTTCCGAAGGATCAACCGGTAAAATATTAACCGTAAACGGCGGAAGAGTAAAAGTCGATTTCAACCACGAATTGGCTGGAAAAGATTTGATTTATGATGTTGAAGTATGTGAAGTCATCGAAGATGATGCAGAAAAAATCAAAAGCATGATTGAGTTACACTACTCTAATCCTAACGTCGACATTGACAAAACAGAAATTGACATCGTTGACGGCGTTGCAAACATCAAATTAGATGAAATGTCCAAATTCGACCAACAATCATACATGGACATTACCTTTGCAAGATTCAGAATAGCTAAAGACATCTGGGACAACATCGATGAAATTACCAAAGTCAATTTCGTAGATGAATTCGAAAAAAGAGAAGAATCCTCAGATGATGAAGAAGAAGACGAATAAGTCTTTTTCTTAAATACTTTTTCCATCCTGGACTGCTACAATTCCAGGAATTTTTTCTACTTTTAACTCAAACATGGCTTCCATGCCCTCATTTTCAAATAGAACACAGTTTTTTTTTAAAACCTTATTCGTTAATAATGCTGCAACCGGTGGTGTTATTACAAAAATAGAATTGTTTTCCTTCAGTGATTGAATGGTTTTTTCATTTAACATTCCTTTGCCAATGTGAATTTTCACGCCATGTTCACTTAAAAATGGGATTGAAGACTCAATTTCCTCTTTGCTGCTTGTTGTTGGTGCGATTCCCGCTTCGCTGAAGGCAGTGTGCATAATGACCATTCCATCAACCTCAAATGGTACCTTATCCTGTTTGATCAATTCAACAAATTGCGGAAGGGCAGCGTCACGGCCAGTATAGATTGTTCCGGAAATGGCAATTTGGTCGCCTACTTTAAGTTGAGATAGGTCTTCATCAGTAATTGGGGTAGTTAAATGTTTCATGATTAATTATTTTTCTTTAATAATTTTAAAATTTTTGAATTTATCACGATTTTTAATAAGATATTTAAATGTTTATTAACATAAATAATATACATTCTAGATTTAGTTATCAAGAATTGTTAGGAGATTATAAATTGATTATTATTGACGAAAATTTGTGTAAAGGATGTCATCTTTGCTTATTTATGTGTTATCAGAATGTATATGCAATATCTCCTGAAGTTAACAAAAAAGGAGTACAGTTACCTTTCACTAAATTTGAGGAAAGATGTACTAAATGTGGTACTTGCGAAATCGCATGTCCAGATCAAGCAATCACTGTTGATTTGCCTGAAAATTGGTGGATGAACAACGAAAAAGATATTAACTTTAATCCTAATTTCACAAAAGGGGAAAAGTAGGTGTTAAAATGGCTGAAGAATTATTTATTCAAGGAAATGAAGCATGTGCTAAAGGAGCAATAGCTGCAGGTTGCAGATTCTTTGCGGGTTATCCGATTACTCCATCTACAGAAGTTGCAGAAACTTTGGCTCGTGAATTGCCAAAAGTTGGAGGTTCATTTGTTCAGATGGAAGATGAAATTGCTTCCGCTGGAGCCATTATTGGTGCTTCATGGGGCGGAACCAAATCAATGACAGCAACCTCAGGTCCGGGAATATCATTGATGCAGGAAAATATAGGTTACGCATTCATGAGTGAAACTCCAATCGTCATCGTTGATGTTCAGAGGGGTTCTCCTTCAACAGCTCAACCTACTATGGCATCACAAAGTGACATGATGCAAGCCCGTTGGGGATCTCATGGGGATTATGAACCAATAGCATTGTCTCCGTCAAGTGTTCAAGAGTTCTTTGATTTTACAGTTAAGGCATTTAACTTAGCTGAACAATTCAGAGTTCCGGTTTTAGTCATGGCTGATGAAGTTATAGGGCACATGAGAGAAAAAATCATTATAGATGACAATATCGAGATTGTTGCCAGAAAAAGACCTGAAAAAAGTGACGATTACTTGCCGTTTGAAAATATTGAAAACGGAACAACCCCTATGCCGGCATTCGGTGATGGATTTAATATACATGTAACAGGATTGACTCACGATGAAAGAGGCTATCCAGACACTAACAACCCTGAAACCCATCATAATCTTGTTAAAAGAATCTGTGATAAGGTTTTAAACAATAAGGATAAGATCTGCTCTGTAAAAAGTGAAAATTGTGAAGATGCAGACATTGTCATTGTTTCTTATGGAGCTCCTGTAAGGTCTGTTGTCGAAGCGGTAAGTAAAACAGATAAAAAAATAGGATACATTAAGATTGATACTCCATGGCCTTTCCCAGATGAACAAATCAAGGAGTTAACAAGTAATGCTAGTGATATACTTGTTGTAGAAATGAATTTAGGTCAAATGTACTATGAAGTTGACCGTGTAATTAAAGATAAAGATGTTCATTTGATGGGAGTGATTGGTGGCTTATTGCCTACCCCTGATGAAATATTAGAAAAAATTGATGAAATAGGAGGAAACTAAGATGACTAAAGAAAATAGATTTCTCCCATATTTAAGAGAAGACAGATTGCCTCATATCTTCTGTCCGGGTTGTGGAAATGGCGCTATCATCAACGCATTTTTAGCAGCTATGGAAAAGGCTGAAATGGACTTTGATAATATTGCGATGGTTTCCGGAATCGGATGTTCCTCAAGGATTCCGGGTTATTTGAAATGCGATTCCCTGCACACCACTCACGGAAGGGCATTGAGTTTCGCAACCGGTTTGAAAACAGCCAATAAGGATTTGGATGTTGTAGTATTTACTGGAGATGGTGATGCGGCTTCCATTGGTGGTAATCATTTGATTCATGCGGCTAGAAGAAATATTAATTTAACCGTTATCTGTATAAATAATAATATTTATGGCATGACTGGTGGTCAAATCAGTCCTACATCTCCTAAAGGCAGTTTCGGAACAACTGCACCATATGGTAATCTTGATAATCCGTTTAACTTGGCTGAACTTGTTGCGGCTGCAGGTGCAAGCTACTCTGCAAGGTGGACAACAGTTCAAATTGAAAATCTGGTACTTTCCATTAAAGCAGGATTGAAAAACCCTGGATTTTCATTCATTGAAGTCGCAACCCAATGTCCAACTTACTTTGGTCGTAAAAACAAACTCAAAACTCCTACTGCAATGGCGGCTGTCATGAAGGCAAATACAGTATTCAAATCAGCTGCAGATAGGATGAGGCCAAAAGAGTTGGAAGGCAAAATCGTTGTTGGTGAATTTGCAAATACCCAAAAAGACGAATTCACAGAAAATATTGATAAAATAAGTGTGGAAAAATTCGGTAAGAAGACTCTTATCAATTCAGCATATGAAACAGAGCTATAGGTGGATAATATGAGAACTGAAATTAGAATTTGTGGATTTGGAGGTCAAGGAATTATTCTTGCAGGCATAATTTTAGGTAAGTCTGCAAGTCTTTTTGACGGTAAAGAAGCTGTTCAAACCCAATCTTATGGTCCGGAAGCCCGTGGTGGAGCTTCCAAATGTGAAGTTGTTATTAGTGATACTAAAGTCGATTATCCTAAAGTTCAAAGTCCGGATATTTTAGTTGCAATGTCCAACGAAGCTCTAGTTAAATATATTGTGGATTTAAAGGATAACGGAACTTTAATTGTCGATCCAGGAACAACTGATGTTGAAGATGTAAGGGATTTTATTGAAGAGCATAACATTAAAGTTTATGAAGCTCCTGCTACAAAGACAGCTACTGACGAAATCGGACTTAAGATTGTAGCAAACATTGTTATGGTCGGAGCTATTACAAAAATTACTGGAGTTATATCCAAAGAAGCTGCTATTAAGGCTATAGAAGTCAGTGTTCCAGCAGGAACTGAAGAAAAGAATATTAGTGCTTTTGAAGCAGGATATGCTTTAGCGGAATAGGTGTTAAAATGAGATTTTTTGAAAGCGTAGCAAAACAAATTTTTCAAAAGGAAGGCATCCCAATTTTAGAAGGGCATGTTGCAAATTATCCTGAAGAGGCTATGGCCATTTCTTCAGAGATGAATGTTCCTGTAGTTGTTAAAGCACAAGTTTTAACTGGTGGTAGAGGTAAAGCAGGAGGTATCAAATTTGCCGATAACCCTGGGGAAGCTTTAAAAATCGCCGAAGAAATTTTACAAATGGAAATTAAAGGCGAAAAGGTAAACCATTTATTGATTGAAGAAAAAGCAGAAATCTTAAATGAATTCTTTGTAACCGTTTCAGTTGATAGGGGTGCTAGAAGACCTGTAATTTTAGCAAGTAAAGAAGGTGGGGTTGAAATCGAAAACTTGGCTAAGACAAACCCTGAAAAAATCATTAAATATTATCCTAATCCTTTACTTGAATTCTTACCATACGAAGCGCGTGAAGTTGCACGTAAAATGGGAGTTTCATCCGAGTTGATTTCTCCTATGGGAGAGATAATCTGGAAATTGTATAACGTATTTGAAAAATATGATGCAGATACTGCTGAAATCAACCCGTTAGTCTTAACACCGGATGGCCTGATTGCCGCTGATGCCAAATTGGTTGTTGAAAACGATTCCCTATACAGACATGAAGATTTGGTTCAAAGGATGCACTATAAGAAAAAAGCGGTCGACTTCGTTCAATTGGACGGGGACATTGCCGTCATAGGTAATGGTGCAGGTTTGACTTTAACCGCTATGGACATGATTAAGCTTAATGGCGGGGAACCGGCAACATTCCTCGATATCGGTGGTGGAGCTTCAGAACAAATCATTAACCAAGCTTTAAACATTGTATTGAACTATGATCCTGTTAAAGTCGTTTTCTTAAACGTTTTAGGTGGAATCACTAAAGCGGATGATGTCGCTCGCGGTGTAATCAAAGCTTTGGAAGATGTTGATCGTGATGTTCCTATCGTTATCAGATTAACAGGCACCAACGAAAAAGAAGGTCAAAGGCTTTTAGAGGAAGCCGGAATTCCATATGAAACTTCAATGGAGAAGGCAGCTAAAAAGGCTGTTGAGCTCTGTGAAGAAATAAAGGCGGAAGGTAAATAAAATGAAATTCTTTGCCATTAATGGTTCTCCAAGACCAAACTGCAATACAGCACAGCTATTGGATAAGGCGCTGGAAGGCGTCAAATCAGTCTATCCCGATGCGGAAACCGAAAGGGTGAATTTATATGATTTCCCGTTCCATGGCTGCAGGAGCTGTTTTGCATGCAAAATAAAGAATGGGAGACATTATGGCAGATGCGTTCAAAACGATGATTTTAAACCTATTCTAGATGAAATTGTTAAGGCGGATGGTGTTATTTTAGGCTCACCGATTTATTTCAGTGATGTAACCGGAAATATGAGATGCTTTTTGGAAAGATTCATGTTCCCGTTCATTGCTTACAGCAAAACTGAAACTGTTGAGCATAAAAAAATGCCAATTGCTTTCATTTACACTATGAATGCGTCTGATGAGCTTTCACATCAAATTGGATATCATAGTATTCATAATCATTTTGAAATGGCTTTGAGCATGGTGTTTACAAGACCTGAACATCTCTACGTCCATGAAACCTATCAGTTTAAGGACTATTCAAAATATGTTTCCGATTCTTTTGACGAAGCTGAAAGAAGACAAATTCGTGAAAACAGATTTCCAAAAGATTTAGAAAGTGCATTTGAACTCGGTAAAAAAATAGCTATTCGAGCAGAACAACACGACTGACTTCAGATTCATTTACTAATTCTTTACCACACTTTTCTCCTATTTTTTGAGCAAAACTTTTAACCTCATCAAACGATGGCATATTGTCCAAGGCTAATCTTTCACGTGAAGAACCGACAAACATATATGCCTTGACTTCCACAAAGTCAGGGTCAGCTTTTTTTATTAGTTTTGCATATTCTTCAGGGTGTTCCATATTTCTTCCGCGAACGCAGGTATTCCTTATGCATGTACGTGAGTCAAAACTGGCAAGTGTTTCCAGTGATTCATTTAAATTATCCCAAGCATTGCTTATTCTAGGTCTGCACACATCATTGAATATTTTCTCGCAAGGCGCATCCAAGGAAAGGTATAGTTGGTAGGGATCATTTTCCAGATTCCTTAATCTGTCAACGCATTGGCCGTTGCTGACCACAAATGTTGTAAAGTCTCTTCTGTTAAACTCGCCGATCAGCTCATCAATCTTTGGATAAAGTGTTGGCTCTCCCGCAAGAGAAATTGCAGCATTGTTTGGATTTTTCATTTCTTCCAATTTCTTTTTATTTGCTTTGCTGTTCCCATAAAAGCCACATAATAAATTGTTTTGCGCTTTAATCGCTTCATCGACTATGGTTTTTGGATTGTCATATTCATCATCTTTCCAGCTGGTTTGTGTGTATGTCAGGTCTCTCCAGCAGAATTCGCATTCCTGCTGGCAGTTAGGAACTGCAGGTGACATCTGCAGACATCTGTGGGACTGGATGCCGTAGAATTTTTCTTTATAGCAAACTCCCTTGTCTGAAATGCTTTGACGAGTCCAATGGCAAGTTTTAACGGCTGCATGACCGTGTTTGCCTACAAATCGATATCCGCTTTTTTCTAGTTTTTCAATCTGGCTTTTATTGAATGACATAAAATCAAATTAATTTTTAGTTTTGTTAGTATATACATTTTTTTAAACCGGAATAAATTTAATAAATATTGAACAATATTGTAATTTATTAATCAAAAACTTAAATATGTTTATTTATTATATTATTTATTATGAGATTATGGAATAAAAATCAGGAAAAATTATTTTTTATGGATAGCAAAAATGTGGCTTTTATAAATCAGCTGTTCTACAAAACCGATGACGGCAGATATTTGGCATACTGGCCTAAAGGATATAGGGGTCCAAAATCAACACTGCAGTCCCGAAATTCATTGATAGGCAATTTCACCGAAAATTGGGTTTGCAATCTGTTCAATGCGCTGATTGATGATGAAAATCTCCATGTCGTTAGGCAGGCAAGAATTCCTTCCCTTGGAATCACTTCAAGGTCTCCGGCAGACATTGTCATTGCAACGGAAGATAAAAAAGTTTTAAAGCCTGGTGAAGTAAAAGTAATATTTGAAGTTAAAATGTCTCTGGTGTGGAATTGGCAATATGATGTAGATTCTGAAGAAATCAGGGAAGTTGGCGATTTCAGAACTCATCAGGGAAAGCCAAGCTTTACACGTTCGGATTCCATTTTGAAAGCCATTGGCAAATGCATTGACATAAGGGTTTCAAATTTCGAGTCTTCAAAAATACCCATAATAGTTTTAGGAAATGCGCCTTTATCCAACGGGTTTTCCAAAAAGGCAGATCATCTGAAAAGTGCAGGCATAATTCAAGGATTTTGGTCGTTGAATCCTTTTCCGCTAAATCATGGAAACACCCGAAAATCCACTCCGAAAAGGGGTTTTGTCAGGTTTGACAATACAGATGAGTTAAGATTGCATTTGAATCGCTTGTTTGATAACGATTTGAATTTCTTTTCTGGAATGGAAAATAGTGAAGTTCTGGGTAAGTACATAGAAATGGCCAACATGGAAGAAAGTTATGAAAATAAGGGATTGAAATTTTTAAATCTCATAAAGGGGTCTTGAATTGGTAAGGAAAACTCAAACTGCAGCATTCGGTTCTGTTTTAAGGGAGTCTCATAGTTCAAAAAAATTTTACAGCTCAAAACTGTTTGAAGAATTTAAAATTCCAAAAAGCATTGAATTCAAGGAATCCAAAATCGAAAAAGAGGATTTAAACAAGCTATATTGCAAATCCAGTGAAAGGATGGATGAAATTCCCGACAACAGCATTCATCTGATGATAACGTCCCCGCCGTATAATGTTGGAAAGGAATACGATAATGACTTGACTTTGGACGAGTATCTTGATTTGTTGACTAGCGTCTTCAGCGAAACCTATAGGAAACTGGTAACCGGAGGCAGGACTTGCATCAACATAGCAAACCTTGGAAGAAAGCCATATATTCCGATTCATGCGATGGTCATTGAAATCATGCTGGATTTGGGCTATCTAATGCGCGGAGAAATCATTTGGGATAAGTCCGCCAGTGCCGGAGGGTCATGCGCATGGGGAAGCTGGATGTCAGCTTCAAATCCTGTCCTTCGGGATTACCATGAATACATATTGGTCTTTTCAAAGGAATCTTATTCAAAAAATAATGCTCAAGAGAAGAAGGATACCATAAAGCATGATGACTTTATCCAATGGACAAAAAGTATTTGGACATTTCCGGCAGTCAACGCCAAAAAGATTGGTCATCCCGCTCCGTTTCCAATTGAACTTCCTCACAGGCTTATAAATCTTTACAGTTATGAAGGTGATGTCATTCTCGACCCGTTTTGCGGCAGCGGAACAACCGCAATTGCAGCGATACAAAATAAAAGAAATTACATTGGTTATGATATCAAAAAGGAATATATAGAGTTGGCCGAAAAAAGAATTTCCAATCAAAAATTTATTTAATAGTTATGTTATATATAATTATTAAAGAGTTATTTGTGGGATTATTATGGACACACCAATTGTGATATTAAACTATAAAACCTATTTGGAATCAAGTGGTATAAATGCTTTAGAACTTGCACATGACTTGGAAAGCGCTGCTAGCGAATCTGGAATCACTATGGTTGCAGCTCCTCAGGCAGCAGATATCTATAGAATAAGTGAAGAAACTTCACTCCCTATTTTTGCACAACACATCGATCCGATTGCTCCTGGAGGACATACAGGTTCTAATTTAATCAATACATTAATCGATGCCGGAATCAGCGGCTCTTTGATTAACCATTCTGAGAACAGAATGAAATTGGCAGACATTGATGAAGTTATAAAACTATGTAAGGAAAACGATATTGAATCATGTGTATGCACCAATAATATTGAGACTTCCAAAGCAGTAGCAGCCCTTGGTCCGGTCGCCGTTGCTGTTGAACCGCCTGAACTTATAGGCACTGGAATTCCCGTATCTCAAGCACAACCGGAAGTTGTTGAAAACAGTGTTAAAGGAGTAAAATCCATCAATAAAAAAGTTAAGGTTTTATGCGGTGCTGGAATAACAACTGGTGATGACATGAAAGCCGCAATGGATTTAGGTGCTGACGGAGTATTGCTTGCATCCGGAATCATCAAGGCGGAAAGTCCAAAAGACGCATTGATTGATTTGGTAAGTAAATTATAGAGTGGGAATATGGTTGAATTTAATACAATTGACGATTTTGATGTTGAAGACAAGACTGTGCTTGTCAGAGTTGATATTAATGCACCGGTAGACCCTAGTTCTGGATTGATTCTTGATGATACCAGATTGAAATTGCATGCCCAAACAATCAGGGAACTGTCTAATAAAGGCGCAAAGGTTGTACTTATTGCTCATCAAAGCCGTCCAGGCAAGAATGACTTTACAACTTTATCCCAGCATGCCGATGCCCTTTCTGAAATTCTGAATCTAAGGGTTAAATATGTTGATTCTTTATTCTCCAGTGCTGCTAAAGAAGCCATTAATGACCTAAAACCACATGAAATTCTTTTACTTGAAAATGCACGTTTCTTTTCAGAAGAAAACCTTTCAAGAACTCCTGAAGAACAGTCAAAAACATTGCTCGTAAGAAATTTATCCCCATTAATTGATTATTTTGTAAATGACGCATTTGCTGCAGCTCACAGATCTCAGGCTTCCTTGCTCGGATTTACCGTAAATACCCCATCTGCTGCAGGCCGTGTGATGGAGCGCGAGTTGACAGTAATTCAAGATGCTTTGGATAATGTTCAACACCCATGCGTATTCCTGCTTGGTGGAATGAAACCCGATGACTCTATTGAGGTTATGGAAAACGTATTGAACAACGGCACTGCCGATGCCATTTTGACAACAGGAATTGTTGGAAATATTGTATTATGGGCATCCGGTGCGGATATAGGTCAAGTCAATAGGGATTTCATAGCAAGTAAAGGCTATGAGGACATGGTTGAAAAATCAAAAGAATTGATTGAAAGATTTGGTGATAAAATTAAATATCCTATCGATGCAGCCTGTGAAATAGATGGTGAAAGGGTAGATATTGACGTTGGTGAAATTCCAAATGAGGCTATCTTTGACATTGGTGTAAAAACCATTGATTTATATGCAAAGGAAATCAGGGATGCTAAGACAATATTTGCAAATGGACCTGCAGGAGTATTTGAAGACCCTAAATTCGCAATGGGTACCGAAGACTTGATTAATGCTATTGCAAACTCTGAAGGCTTTTCAATTATAGGTGGAGGACATATTGCAGCCGCTACAGCTGGGCTTGGTTGTGAAGATCAAATGAGCCATGTAAGCAGTGGTGGTGGAGCTTGTATCAGCATGTTGGCTGGTAAAAAGTTAGCTGCTGTAGAAGCTTTAAAAAACAGTAAAAAATAATTTTTTTTACTTTATCTTTTTTTTAAAAAAATAAATTAGCTATTAAATATATTTAATAGCTCTTGGGATGCTTTTTTAGGATCATCAGCACTCATAATTGCACTTACAACAGACAATCCTGCAATTCCAGTATCTTTTAGTTCAGAAGCATTTCCATGATTAATTCCTCCGATAGCAACTACTGGAATATCAATTGAATCAACAACTTCTTTTAATTCTTCTTTTGTAACTGAAGGGGCATCATCTTTAGTGGCTGTTGGAAACACTGCTCCTGTTCCAATATAATCCGCACCATCTTTTTCGGCCTTTTGAGCTTCATTGACAGTTGCCGCTGAAACGCCAAGTATTTTATCTTTGCCGATTAATTTTCTTGTAACATCACAAGGCATGTCAGATTGTCCGACATGAACTCCATCGGCGTCGATGGCAAGTGCAATATCTACTCTATCGTTAATGATGAGTGGAACATTGTATTTTGTTGTAATTTCCTTAACTTTCAATGCCAAATTATAAAAGTCTAAAGTATCGGCTGTTTTTTCCCTTATTTGAACAACAGTCACTCCGCCTTTTATTGCTTCTTCAATTGTATTTAAGAATTTTTCTACATCATCACTTTTATCGGTGACTAAGTATAGTGATAAATCTAATTTTTTCATAGTATCTTAATGTTTGATTTTTCTTTTAATATTTCGCTATCTGTTTTGTAGAGATAATCAATTAAATATGCTCTAAACGAACCGGTTCCTTCATCTTTTTCTTCAACTTTAGCTCTTGCTCTTTCACCGGCAATGTTCATTGCTAAAATTGCTACTAAACTGCCTTCTAAAGGTGTGGATCCTCCAATACAACTTCCTACGATTGAAGATAACATGCAACCGCTGCCTGTTATTAAGGGCATCATGTCATCCCCATTATCAATGGATATTGTGGTTTCGCCATCGGTTAAAATGTCAATAGGTCCGCTTGCAAGTATTGTTGTATTTAACTGGGATGCTAATTTGGCTATCAAATCAGCATTTGCACTTAAATTTTCTTCAGTAATGATATCTGCAATGTTTACGTCAACGCCTTTTGCTGTGTTACTTCCATCTAATACTCCAACTAAATTTGCAATTGCTTTTATTTCACTAATATTTCCTCTAATTGCGGTAATATGGTAATTTTCAATCAAATCTAATGTTGTTCTGTTTCTAAGTTGAGTTACTCCAACTCCTACTGGATCCAAGACAATTGGGGTGTTGGTTTTATTTGCGGCAGCACAACTTATTTTCATAGCTTTTATCTGGTCTTTGCTTAATTTGCCGATATTTATCACTAACGCATCTGCTATGGTTACTACTTCTTCAAGTTCTTCTGCATCCTCTGCCATGAATGGGGATCCGCCAATTGCAAGAACTGCATTTGCACAATCGTTGATTGTCACTGAATTTGTTATACAGTGTGTTAATGCATTTTTTTCTCTGATTTTGCTTAAGGTTTCATCGATTTTTTCTAGTAAATCGGATTCGTTATTTATCATGATTATTAATTATAATTTTGTAATATTTAAATTTTAGTAAGAATATTTCTTATTTATAGTAAAGTATTTAAGTGACTTGGCACATAAATTATTTTGTTATATGATATTTTCTTTTGCCTCGGTGGCTCAGTCTGGTAGAGCGCGAGACTTGTAATCTCGTGGTCGCGGGTTCAATTCCCGTCCGGGGCTTCTAATTTATGCGAATTATATAAATTTTTCATGAAATTATAGTTATTATAGTAACATTTATATACTGGTTTGCATAGATTATTATTAGTATCTTATCTACATGCTAATAGTGTGTGGGTCCGTAGGGTAGCTTGGTCGATCCTTTGGGCTTTGGGAGCCTGAGACTCCGGTTCAAATCCGGGCGGACCCATTTTCCCGCC